>CALAYR010000123.1 GCA_937894805.1 uncultured Acidimicrobiaceae bacterium
AGCGCGCCAAGGACTTGTGGGGCGATGCCCTCGCCGCCGGTGAAGCCAAGCGTGACCCAAACCTGGGGCCGCTCATGACCAAGGCCGGCGGCATCTTGGCCATTGGTGAAGGCGAAGAGATTGTCAAGCTCCGTGAGCTCCAGCGTTCGCAGATTGCCCTCTACGTGGGTGGCATGGGCGCCAAGGGTCGCAACTTCTACAACGACCTGGCCGTGCGATACGGCTACGAGAAGGAAGCAACCATCATTCAGGATCTCTACCTCTCCGGCAAGAAGAAGGAGGCCGAAGCGGCCGTGCCTCAAGAGTTCTGTGAACTCACCACACTCTGTGGTCCCAAGAGCTACGTCGCCGAGCGCGTGGCCGCCTTCAAGGAGGCCGGCGTCACGCACCTCGACATCTACCCCTTGCCTCAGGGCGACCAAACCAACGCCGACCTCGTTGGCATGGTTAAGGAAATGATGTAAGGAACGAAGTATGCATGGCGGCGTCGGGCAACCGGCGCCGCCTTTTGCGTTCCGACCTTCTAGAGTTGAGGCGCACGAGGGGAGTGTTATGCCAAAGGTTGCCGCGAACGGAATTGAGATCTACTACGAGCAGTTTGGGGAGCCTTCGGGCCGCCCACTCCTCTTGATCTGCGGCCTTGGTGCCCATATGACGAGTTGGCCACAGGGCTTCCTCGACTCCTTGGTGACTGCTGGCTTCTTTGTAACCACGTACGACAATCGTGACGTGGGCCTCTCTACGCACTTGGACCACTTCGGCGAACCAGACTCCGCCGCCATCTTGTTCGGTCAGGCCGAAGCGCCCTATCTCATTGCCGACATGGCCGCCGACGGGGCTGCACTCGTGCGGGCCCTGGGCCTCGGTGCTCAGCACGTGGTCGGCGTCTCCATGGGCGGCATGATTGCTCAGCAGTTCGCCATTGACTTTCCAGAACTGACGCTCTCTCTCACGTCGATTATGTCGACTCCGGCACCACTCGAAGTCGGCACGTCGACTCCCGAATGTCTCGCCATGCTGACGCGGCCCCGTAGTCAAGACCTCGAGACGTTCCTGATGGAAGAGATAGAGAACTGGAAGCTGACTAATGGATCGGCGCACCCCTTAGATGAAGCGTGGGTGCGCGAACAGGCCATCACGGCGATGAACCGGGGGCGTAATCCCATCGGTGTTCTTCGTCACCTTTGCGCCATTGTCGCATCCCCAGATCGCCGACCAGCGCTGAGCAAACTCACCGTGCCCGTCGTGGTCCTGCACGGCGATGAGGATCCCCTGGTGACTCCTTCGGGTGGCGAGGCGACCGCTGCAGTTATCGGCCACGCCAAACACGTGGTGTACCCCGGCATGGGTCACAGCCTGCCCGAACCACTCTGGGATGTTGTGGCCGCTGAGATTGTGGCCGTAGCCGATTTGGCCTAGAGCGAAGTGTCGCGTCCACCGGACGCAATCCACGCTTCGTACATGCCGGCGTAAACGCCCTGGGCGCGAACGAGCTCCTCGTGGCTACCTACTTCAACGATGCCACCCTGGTCGACGACGACAATGCGATCGGCCCGTTGGGCCGTCGTGAGGCGGTGGGCAATCAAGATTGCTGTACGGCCTTCGAGCATCCGATCGAGTGCACGCTCGATAATGGTCTCACTGCGAAGGTCGAGTGATGACGTCGCTTCGTCGAGAACTAGGACGCGGGGTCGTGCGAGGAAGGCGCGGGCGAGCGCGAGAAGTTGCCGCTCTCCGGCCGACAGCGTCTGACCTCGTTCGTGAACCACGGTGTCCAGCCCATTGGGGAGACGATCAATCAAGTCGCGCAGGCCCACCACATCGACCGCCTCGTCGATATCCGCGTCGGTCGCTTCGGGTCGACCGAAACGGAGGTTCACGCGAATGGTGCCGGAGAAGAGGAATGGCTCCTGGGGGACAACGCCCAGTTGGCTCCGCAGTGAGTGCATCGTGACCGTCGTGAGATCAACACCGTCAACGAGAACCCGTCCGCCGGTGGGGTCGTAGAAGCGGGTCGCGAGCTTGGCTAGGGTCGACTTACCCGCGCCGGTCGGTCCGACGAACGCGACACTTTCGCCGGGGGCAATCTCGAGGTTGACGTGTTCTAGTACCGGACGTTCCGGCAGGTAGCCAAAGGAAACGTCCTCAAAGGTGAGGCGACCCGTAATGGGTGGCAACGTGACGGCGTTCGGCACTTCAGTAACGGAAGGGGCGGTCTCAAGCAACTCGCGTAAACGAATGATTGAGGAACGGCCCTGCTGTAAGAGGTTGTACTGCTGGACGAGCAGTTGGATGGGTTGAAAGAAACGGTTCAAGTACAAGATGAACAGGGTGAGGCCACCGAGCGAGAGCTCGCCCCGAAGCACCATATGACCACCAATACCTAGCAGCAACGCTTGGCTCAAAATGCCCACCATGATGGTCACCGGGCCGTAAACGCTCATGATCTGCCCGGTGAACATGTTGGCGTTGCGGTACTCGCCTACAACATTGCGGTGATGAATGATGTTGTGGCGTTGGCGATTATTCGCCGTGACGACACGAATGCCGTAGAGCGATTCGGAGAGATCGGCGAGCACGTTGGCGATTGCGTCACGGGCGCGCAGGTATCCCTTCTCACTACTGGTGTGGAACCAGATGGTGAGGAGCACGAGTACGGGGATGACCAGCAGGACCGTCCAGGTAGCCAAGACGACGTTGGTCGAGAACAGGGCAATCGTGATGATGATCATCGTCAGTCCCTGCATCGCGAACTGAGCCAGTCCATCCTGAAGAAGCTGCTGGAGGTTCTCAATATCACTCGTCATACGACTCATTAAGACGCCAGCCTTTTCTTCCGTGAAGAAGTCCAGGCTGAGTCGTTGGAAATGAGTAAAGACTTTGATACGTAAGTCGTACATCACGCGGGAGGCCAAGCGACCCGAAACCGAGGCCTGCCAACGCTGAAAGAGCGAAGCCATTAGGGCCGCACCGAGGTAGGCCAAGGAGCACGTGATGATTACGTTCATGGAGTGATGACCAGGCTGCATGCCGTGGTCAATGGCGTACCCCACGAGGGCCGGGCCGGCCTGAGAGGCGACCGAGATCAGCACGACGAGCACTGTCGCAATAGCGAAGAGACTCGTGTGTGAGCGAACCATTCTCCCGAGAGTGAGGCGACGAGATTCAGCTTCGCTGGGAAGCTGTTGGAAGGTGAGATTGGCCGGACGGTGAGTTGGCTCGTCAGCGACAATTTTCTTCACGCCGTCCATGAGTTCTTGAGGGATACCGCCGAAAGGAAGGCCCGTGCTTCCGGTAGCCCCCGGATGCTGACCACCCATCCCCGGTCCGCCGCCCCAGCCGCCGCCCCACGCCATTAGAGACTCTCCGCGGTTGTCTGGGCCAGTACTTCGGCGTAGAGGGGTACGGAGGCGAGTAGCTCCTCGTGGGTGCCTTCGGCGACTACTCGGCCCTCTTCAAGCAGAATGACTCGATCGGCCAGGGCAATCGTTGAAATCCGGTGAGCGATTACCAGCGTCGTGCGATGTTCCAGTAGGGATTCGAGGGCATCGTGGATCTCGGCCTCGACGTGCACGTCAATGGCGCTCGTGGCGTCATCGAGAATCAGGATGGGCGGATTGACGAGCAGCGTTCGGGCGATGGCGATGCGCTGACGCTGACCACCCGACAGGGTGTAACCGCGCTCGCCGACCACGGTGTCGTACCCCTCGGGGAGTTGCTCAATGAACTCATGGGCATTGGCGGCTTTGGCGGCACTGATGATTTCATCGAGATTGGCATCGGCGCGACCGTACGCAATATTTTCGCGAATAGAAACGGAAAAGAGAAAGGGTTCGTCGAGCACGAGACCCACGTTGGCGCGAAGGCTGGGCAACGTCACATCACGAACGTCATTTCCATCAATGAGAATGGAGCCATCACGGACGTCGTAAAAACGAGCGACGAGGCGTGCCACGGTGGACTTGCCGGAACCAGTGCGCCCAACAAGCGCCACGGACTCGCCGGCCTTGATGTTCGCGTGGAAGTCGTGGAGGATGTCCGCACCCTCGGCGTAGCCAAATCGAACGTGATTAAAGGCAATCTCACCTCGGGCGTCCACGAGGTCGATGGAGCCCGGCCGTTCAGTAATGTCCGGCTGTTCGTCGAGAATCTCGAAAATTCGTTCGGCGCTGGCCCGAGCCCGCTGGCCCATCATGACGAGTTGACCCAACATCATGAATGGCGCTTGCAGCATCAAGAGGTAGGCGTTGAAGGCGACGATGGCACCGATTGGGGCATGACCCAAAGTGACCATCCAGCCACCGAAAAACAAGACGAGGGCGAGACCCAGTTGGGGAAGGTTCTGGACCCACGGAGCCCACTGGCCGCGAATATCGGCATCCTTGGTGTACGCCCACGCCACTTTTTCCGAGGCGTCGGCGAGGCGGTTGATTTCGCCAGCCTCTTGAGCGAAGGACTTCACTACTCGAACGCCATTGATGTTCTCATCAACAATGGCGGCGACATCGGCCAAACGCGCTTGGATGATCCAGGAAATCGGAAACATCACTTGGCGCATCTTGATGCCGACGACGTACATGATTGGCATCGTGACCATGGCAATGAGGGCCAGGGTCACATTGATGGAGAGCATGAAACCGAAGGCAATCACACCAATACCGCACTGCACAATGATCTGGGGCGCGAACGTGAAGTACATCTGGACGGAGCGAATATCGCTATTGGCCCGACTGATTAGTTGTCCACTCTGCACGCGGTCATAAAAGCCGAAGGAGAGCCAAGTCAGATGTTCGTACATCAAATTTCGAAGGTCTGATTCAACGTTGTAGGCCGTTGTAAAGAGGAATCGTCGCGAAAGGTAACCCGCTACTCCAGCGAAGAGTCCAATGATGAGAACGGCGACCACTATGCCGTGAATCGGCTGGTGGTGCCCCGGGGTTAAGCGGTCGATGGCGCTCATCAAAATTTTGGGGACGAGTGTTTGGAAGATGAGGCTAACGAAGCTGAACGTAATGGCCCCAATGAAGGTCAGCCGGTGGCTCTTGAGAACGGGCATGATGCGACGCCACCAGACCAGATTGCGATCACGAGAAATTTCGGCGCGGGGCCCTGGAAAGCGCTGTGGTTCGCCGATATGTTCGAAGGCCGGGCTCGGTGCGCTCGCGTGAAACATGGGTTCCAAGCGAGGATTACTCATCGGTTCAGCGTAGCGGTGAACTGAGAATGTGATTAGTGGCTATCCCCGTCGCGGTGGCTGAAAGGACGCTCGAGGGAGTTGCCCAGTGGCGCTCACCACCGCCTCGATACGGCGGGCCGCGGCCAAGATGGTCCACTCATCATGAGGTCGTCCAAGGATGGTGACGCCCACGGGGAGTCCGTCAACGAGGGCAATTGGTACTGAGGCAATAGGCCAACCGGCCACGGCGGCCGGCATTGTCGAACCACTCGACATGGCTGTCGCATGACCACTAATGGTGAGATCGCTCTTCCAGGCCGGTCCGTAGGCCGGAGCGAGGAGCACTTCCGCGTCCATCAGGGCGGGAGTTAGGCACGTGTCGATAGCCCACGCCAGATTGCGATCCCGTGCGGCTTGATACTCGCTGGACGCTCTGCCACCGGCCGCCACGGCCATAGTGAAGAATTCGTGGCCGAAGTGCGGTTGCTCAATCTCGGCATTGGCCTCCTCGTGTGCGATGACGTCGACGAGCGACTTCACCCCAGCTCCGGGCCGGGCCGCGAGATACGACGTCAGATCGTCACCTAACTCGGCTAACAACACGGTGAGTTCGTCGGCACCCTCTTGTTCGCCGGGGCTGGCAACTTCACGATCGATAATCAACTCGCCGGCCGAACGCATCTTCAAAAGGAGTGCCTCAAAGGCCTCGTCGGTAGCGACGTGTCCGGTGCGCCAATTCGAAGCGGCGACGAACCGGAGTTCCTTATCTTGGTTGTGCTGCACAGGCTGTCCGCTCAAGACCGAGAACAGCCGTGCGACATCAGCGACGGTGCGAGCCATGGGCCCTGGCGTGTCTTGGCTCGCGCTAATCGGTACGACGCATTCGGCCGAGACGACCCCCACGGTGGGCTTGAGGCCGACCACGCCATTGAGCGATGCCGGACAGATGATTGACCCATCGGTTTCGGTGCCAATGGCCAGTGGGGTTAATCCCGCGGCCACGGCCGCACCCGATCCGCTCGATGAGCCGCCCGCACTCCGATCGAGTCGCCACGGGTTCCCTACGAGACCGCCCGTTGCTGACCAACCCGAGGTCGAGTGGGGAGAGCGCATGTTGGCCCACTCGGAGAGATTGGCGGAAGCCAGTACCACGGCCCCAGCTGTTCGGAGACGCTGAACGAGGGGGGCATCGCGGGACTCTCGATCTCGCAGTGCGGTGCTGCCGGCGGCGCCCGGCAGACCGAGGGCCTCGATGTTGTCCTTAACGATGACTGGAATGCCGTGGAGGGGACCGCGTAGTACGCCTTGAGCCCTTTCGGCATCACGTTCGGCGGCGACCGTAAGCGCATCTCTAGCAATGGCGGCAATGGCGCGTAGCGCAGTTGGGCTCGCCGGTGCATCAATCGCCGCAATCCGTTCCAGCAGTGTCGATACGAGCTCCACGGACGTGAGACTGCCTTCTTCGAGGCGGTCGAGCAGTTCTCCGGCTGAGGCGAAGGCAATTTCAGTCGAACTGGGATGCGGGTCAGCGCTCATACGGGGAGATGTTACGGCGAGTCAAGAGAAAGTAGTCACGTCGGCGTATCGTTTCACCGTGACTCATTTACTCGTTGTCGACCACCCCCTCATCGCTGACGCCATCCGCCAGTTGCGAGACGAGCGAACCCCGAATGCGGATTTTTTGCGTCTGGCGGGTGAGATCACCCGATACCTCGCCTACGAGGCCTTTCGCACCGTTCCCGTTGTTCAGACAACTGTTGATACGCCGGTGATGAAGAGTGCCCCCGCGGTGCGAGTGGAGCGTGAATATCTCATCGTGCCGATTCTGCGCGCCGGCCTCGGCATGAGTCCGGCCGTGCAGGCCGTACTGCCTCGCCACCGTGTCTGTCTGATGGGGCTTCGTCGCAATGAAGAGACGTTGCAGCCGGATCTCTACCTCGATGGTCTTCCGGAACGTCTCGATGGAGTGAGCGTGGTGATCTGTGATCCCATGCTGGCTACCGGTGGTTCGCTGATTGCCGCTATTGAACTCTTGAAGAACCGTGGTGCGGCCGACATAACGGCACTCGTCTTGATTGCCTCGCAACCCGGCGTTGACGTAGTGAGTGCCGCACACCCCGATGTTCGCATCGCCGCGGCGGCCCTCGACCCCATCTTGAACGACGTGGGATACATCACGCCGGGACTCGGCGACGCTGGGGATCGACTCTTTGGACCACCGGCCCGTTAATCCCTAGAGGCCAATGTCCTCGTGCCAGATTTCGGGGTGCTCGTGGATAAAGGTCTTAAGTATCTCGGTGCATTCCGGGTCGTCCAGGACAATGACCTCAACACCCTTTTCGATCAACCAGTCGTGACCCCCGTAGAAGTTCTCGGCCTCGCCGATGACGACGGCGCCAATATTGAATTGATAGACAAGACCCGAGCAGTACCAACAAGGTGACAGCGTGGTCACCATGACACAGTCGGGATAGTCCCGACGGCGACCGGCCTTGCGAAAGGCGTCCGTTTCGGCGTGGACCGAAGCGTCGTCCTCTTGGATGCGTCGGTTGTGCCCTGCACCCAGCAGGGTGCCATCACGATGAAAGAGTGCCGCACCGATTGGTATGCCGCCTTCACCAAGGCCGTTGGCAGCTTCCTGGTAGGCCGTGCGCAACATTTGCTTGGCGAGTTCGCGATCGAGGGGTGGACGGTTCTCAGTGCTCATGGCATAAGTATGCCGTAGTGACGATGCATTTCGCTTCTTCGCGGGAGCGCGCCTTCCAGAGTGACGACTGCTTACGAATGGGTGGCTACTTCGTTCGGCGCGACAGTGCCGTTGCTCGTTTGCTTCGAACTCGCTCGGGAACGACGTTCCAAGAGCCAATACGTCACGGCCGAACCACCGATGCCGAGGGGGATAGAGAAGTCGGCCCCACCCCACCATCCACCGAGTGCGGAATCGTAGAAGGCACCGAAGTGATTTGAAATCGGCGTCATCCAGTGGAACGGGAAGTTAATCGGCGGTGGCGCTTTGGAGTAGGCCATCGTGGCCAGCACGACTCCCACCAAGAATGCGACGACGCCATTCCAGTTGAAGCCGGCTTGGCCGTAATACCGCGATGTCTTCGAAGCGTCTTGGAGGGCCACCGGGTCGTAGGAGCGACCCCGCAAGAGCCAGTCAGTAATGAAGACGCCAAACCAGGGCGCAATCCACACGATCACCACCCCGACGAATCCCTTCATAAAGAGGGAGAACGTCGAACCGAAAGTCACCCAGACAGTGAGTAGCCCGGCGATAAGCCCGTCGAGAAGGACCGCCTGATAGCGCTGGAGGCGCAGTCCCAGCGCCTGGAGGGAGACTCCCGAGGAGTAGAGGTCGAGGGAATTAATCGCGAAGAGCTGGACCATCGCACCGACCAAGAAAATCACCACGAACCATCGAGGCACAATCGTCTGCTGCGTCGTTAGGAATGCGTCAAAGGGATTAACGCTGTTCCAAATCGCAAAGGAACCAAAGGCCGTATACGCGGTGGCCCCGACGAGCATCGTCGAAATCTGCGGCAGCGCCGTAGCGGTGAAGATCCAACGGATCAGAGAAGTTTTGGACGTTGTGCGGGGCAGATACCTGGTGTAGTCATTGCCATTTTCAGTCCAGCTCAAACCGGCCAGTGTGAAGGAAAAGGCCAGGGCGGCCGAATAGACCTGCCAGTTAAAACCCGCAATTGCTGGGGTGTAGTTGAGGTGCCAATGGCCCGCCGTAAACACCAGCAACATGCCGTAGACCAGCACGAAGGGAACTATTAACTGACGCAAAACGCGCACCATCGTGGCGTGTCCGAAGTAGGGCAAGACCACCATGATGGAGGTTGCCACAACTATGTAGCCAACCTTCATAGTTGACGTGGGGTGCAGTCCGAAGAGTTCGGAGAGCGTCACGGCGCCCCCGACAATCAAAATCAAACCCTCGGTCTCAAACCCCAATTGCGTGATCCAGTTGAAAAATGCCATTGGCCGTGCCCCGCGCACGCCAAACGGCGCGCGCGCAATCGTGAAGGTCGTAGTGCCGGCGTCGGGCCCCTGGAGTGAGGCGACCGCCAGAAGAAAGTAGGAGAGGTTGCCGAGAAGAATCAAACTCACCGTGAGCGGAAAGCTAAATCCAAAGCCCATTAAGAGGGCGCCATATACGAAGTATTGAATATTTGTACTCACGCCGCCCCAGAGGCCGGCAATCAATCGAGGAGTGGCCCACCGCTCCTGATCGCTAATGAAATCGATACCGTGACGTTCGACACGAAAGGACGGGGGCTCCTCGTACGGGGATAGTTCTGCCATGGGGCCCACCTAGCGCTCGGGAAGCAATGCTGCTGAGGGGAGTTCTAATGGCACGCGAAGACGAACCACGCCGAGGCTCTAATTTGAAATTGTGAACGAATACGGAATCGCCTGGAACGCAAGTCGGCAGCGCGTGAGCGATCTCATCACCGGGACCTCGCTGGTGGAGCTGGAGCGACTCGCACCTCTCACTCCCGAATGGCGGGTGCGGGACGTCGTGGCCCACCTTGTTGGTGTGGCGCAGGATGTCTCGAGCGGCAACTTCCCTCGAGACTTTGCCGCTTGGACTGCAGCCCAAGTCGAGCGATTGCGGAGCGTTGATGCACACGCTCTCGTGCGGCAATGGCATGAGTTTGCGATCGGCGAAACGCTGTCCGAACCGCTCGCCATTGCGCTCTTCGACCAAGTCACCCACGAGGCCGACATCTGTCACGCACTAGACGTGCCCAGTGAAATCGATGACGAAACGCTCTCGCTCATTTCGAAGTTCACACTCAATCGTTTTGGCGCTGCGGATAACGATCTCCACGTGATCTTGACCCTCGACGGGCAGGAGTTTGTCACCGGTACTGGACAACACCGTGTCACACTGTCGGCCACGGCCTTTGAATGGTTTCGGGCGAGCAGCGGTCGTCGAAGTCTTCGTCAGATTGAAGCGATGGCGTGGCGCAGCGACGTTGATGTCATCGAGATTCTCTTTCGCAGTGGCTTCTTTACGCCGTCTCAACACGATGTGGTCGAGCTCACGCGCTAAGCCCCCAGGGGATTGGGACGGCTCCTAGGGTTGCCACGCACGGTTGCTCACGGGACTCGACGGAAGGGATCGCCTTGCCGTGGAGGCCCAGGTTCGGCCACACTGAAATACCGACCCGTTGTGCCTGAAATGCTCGGAAATACCACGAGGAACGCTTGTACTTAATTTCGAGGGGCGAGTCGCTCGCTCCCTGCTGTGCGCTTGTGAAGACGTTCGCACGGAAATTTCACTCCATGAATAGCAACTACCCAAAAGTTTGTGTAGTGTCGCAATTACGAGGTCGTCCAAGGGGGGCGTCTCATAGACGGAGATTTCTGAGAAGAGATCTCCGAGGAAAAGGGGGAAGCGTGGAAAACACGTTTAGCCGTCGTTCATTCCTCACACACTCGGCAGCAGCTGCCGGTGGAATCGCAATGGCCGGCACAGTTGTCGACTCATTGGTCTCCGCCGCTGGCGCCGTAGTAGCCGAAGTTGGTGTGGACTCAATCCCAACCAGTGGACAAAAGGGTGGAACCCTCCGAGTCGGAATCGGCTCTGAGGTGCCTTCCAAGCTTCACTTCTCTGGTGCACAAGGCAAGATGGACTCCAATGGTTTCTGTGTCGCCAATGCCGTGTACGACCCACTGTTCCTCTCGTCGGCCGATGCCAAGACGTGGTTGCCACACTTGGCTCTCAGCGCCGTGCCGGACAGCACCAAGAAGCAGTGGACCATCACCCTGCGCCAGGGCGTTACGTTCCACAACGGTGATGCATTCACTGCAGACAACGTTGTCGCTAACTACACCGCCGCTGCCGCCGACCTCACTGTTGGTCTCGCCATTAGCCCACTGATCGCAAGTTGCGTGAAGGTCAGCACCTACGTGGTCAAGTACACCACGCTGATGCCCTGGACCACCTTCCCGTTCCAGCTTGCTGAACAGCAGATTTCCTTCATGGCCCACGGCACTGACTTGGACACCGCTGGTGGTAAGCCAATCGGAACTGGTCCATTCAAGTTGGACTCGCTGTCTGACTGGGACCTCCAGACCGCTGGTGGTGGTTCGTCCACGTGGAGCGCCAACACCAACTACTGGAAGAAGGACGCCAACGGTGGTTCATTGCCATACGTCGACACCCTCGTCTTCAAGGTCATTGTGGACCCAGCAGCTCGCTGGCAGGCACTGCAGTCGAACTCCATCGACATCATGGTCAACGCCGACGGCAGCACCATCAAGGCCGTCAAGCAGGCAGTGGGTGGAAGCATCACCAAGACGTCCGGTTCGAACGCCAACTACAAGTGGGTCAGTGACGAGAACGGTGGCCGTGAGCCGTCGATCAACTCGATCATCTTGAACACCAACATGAACAAGGGCTTCTGGGTCGGCGGTAAGCCAAAGGGCGCCGTTAACCCTTCGACCGGAAACTGGAACGCCAGCGCGACGCCTGTTGTTGCTGACCAGTCAATCCGCCAGGCTTGCGCCATGGCGATCAACCGAGCCACCTATTTGAGCACCATTGACGGCAGCATCGGCCAGGTCTCCGACGGTCTCTACCGTTCAAAGATCAACGGCAAGACTGCCACGGGTCTCTACAAGGACCCCAAGTACCCTGCCTTCAGCGTTTCGAAGGGTAAGGCCCTCGTTGATGCCTGGAAGAGGGCAAACCCCGGTGTGGCCGCAGCCTTCGTCATCGACATTGTTCAGGGCAACACGGCTCAGCAGCAGGCTTTCACGTTCATTAAGAACGCGTTGTCTGCAATCGGCATCACGGTGACCTCACGTGCCTTGACGCAGCCTGACCTGATCGGTGCGAAGATTTCCAAGGAATACGACGCTTCCACGTGGAGTCAGTTCGGAGGCATGGTCCCAGACCTCAACTTCGTCTGGTTCACGAGCAAGCTCTTCCTCGGCAAGCAGGTAAACGGCTACGTGAACTTCGCGCAGCAGTGTGACCCGCTGATTCAGTCGGGCATGCTCGCCGGTATGGCTGCGATTCCAGGGTCGGCTGCTCAGCAGAAGGCTTGGCAGGGTGTTAACGCACGTATGGCCATCACGGTCCCATACCTGTGGCTCGACACGACTGTCACCATGTTTGCCGCTCGTGCCAACGTACGCAACTTTGCGTACGCCGGTGCCGCCACGGCATCGAGCAACCGAGCATCAGCACGGGCCTACAGCCCCGATGGTGGTTCGGCTCGCTGGGAGCACATCTACAAGGCCTAGTCCTTGCAGATCGGCAGTAACGATCGACACCGGCGGTACCTTCGGGTACCGCCGGTGTTTCGTTTTCTAGGCCTCGCTCTTAGCGGATTGATCGATACGGCCAGGGGTATTGCGCCACCAGAACAGTTGAGTAAGTACTAAGAGTGCCGAAGAAATGGCAATGACCGTGAAGGGCAACCCGGGCGAGATTTCAAAGAGAGCTCCCGAGATAATCGCTGAAATCGCCAAGGCCGCGGTATTGGCCGTAGTGGATATACCTTGCCGGCGGCCGAGTTCCCGGTCGTGGGCGCCTTGCGTCAACAGCGACGAGAGCGCGGGAACGCACAATGCGGCGCCGATGGCTTCCCCCGATCCCAAGATCAGCAGTGCAGGGATGTTGTGGATATGGGGATAGAGAAATAAGAAGAGGGCCCCGTTGAGGCCACCGAGAATCGCAATAATTCGCCGATCGAATCGATCGGCCATTCGACCGCCAACGCCGGCAAGAATCACCCACGGCAGACAGAAGAATGTCCAGCTCAGACGAATCTGAGTCGAGGAAGCGCCCAGTGTGTGCATTAAGAGACTCCAGCATGTCTCGTAGACCCCGACGCACAGCCCGACGGCCGCCGTACCGACGATGGCGCCAATCACCTGACTCGTCATCTGAACGGGTGGAAGAGGCTCGTGGTGGTGCTCAGGAGGCATCGGCGGAAGCGTCTTGAGGGTGAAGAATCCCGCCACGGCGCTCGCAACACCGGCAAAGAGGTAGGCCCAACCCAACTGGTCAATCGTGATGAAGACGCCGAACATGGGGCCGGCGGCGATACCCAACAACTGAGCCGCAAAGATTTTGGACATTGCCGCCCCCCGCTCATTCTCGGGAAAGAGAGCGGCGACAGTGGAGAGCGACGACACCTCGATTGCTCCGGCCGCCGCTCCCTGGATCGCTCGGGTGATGATGAACCAGACGGCGGGCACAGCCAAGAGGTAGGTGGGGCTGGCGATGGCGTAGAGAAATAGTCCACCGGCCAAAACGACACGTCGCCCGAATCGGTCGGCGAGATGGCCTGCCACAAATTGGGTGACGACCCCGGCAATGAAGAAGGCGGACATAATGATGCCAATCTCGGCTGTCGAAATGCCTCGTTTACGAAGAAAGAGCGAGAGGAGCGGAAGCCCCAAGGTGGCCCCCATCCATTGGATGGCCACAATAAATTGCAGGCGCCGGAGAATCTTTTGGGGGCTCATGACTGGCACGAAGACCACGCTACCGTTCGACCTGCTCCGCTGGATTGCCTCATCTAGAACGAGAGGTCAATTCTTCTAGGCTCCTTTTATGGATCTCGAACTTTCCGGCAAGGCCTTCATAATCACTGGTGGTACCGAGGGGCTCGGCTTGGCGCTGGCCCAATCGCTGATTTCCGAAGGGGCCAAGGTTGCAGTATGTGGTCGTCGGGCCGACAAGGTTGCGGAGGCCGCCGCTCTGCTGGGACCAAATGCCCTCGCCATTCAGACGGACGTCACGAAGACCGAGCAGCTTGACGCCTTTTTTGATCAGGCCCTGACATCCTTCGGACGACTTGATGGTGTTGTTAATAATGCGGGTCGGTCCGCCGCCACGCCATTGCTGGACTCAACCGACGAAGAGTGGCGCGAAGATTTCGAACTCAAAGTCATTGCCGCTGTCCATCTCATCCGCAGGGCAATCCCCGAGCTCATCCAAAGCCGCGGTGCGGTTCTCAACATTCTGGCGGTCAAGGGCAAGGCTCCCGACGCCGGCTCGACCCCCACTGCCGCCTCGCGCGCCGCCGGCTTGGCCATGACCAAGGCACTGTCGGGTGAGCTCGCTCCGCACGGCGTACGAGTCAATGCCATTTTGATTGGCCTCATCAAGTCGGGTCAGTGGACCCGGCGAGCGGACGCGATGTCGATGGCCCACGACGATCTCTACGGGGCCATCGTCCAGCACCAGGGAATTCCATTGGGTCGCGTCGGAGAGGCCAGCGAATTCGCCGATCTCGCGACGTACCTGCTGTCGGCCCGCGCAAGTTATCTCACGGGTGTGGGTATCAACCTCGATGGTGGACTTTCACCTCTGCCTTAGCGCAGCGCGAGGGCAATGGCGGTGAAGTGCAAGCTGGCGCCGACCAAGGTAAAGGCGTGAAAGAGTTCGTGGTAGCCAAAAACTTTGGGCCAGAGCTTTGGTCTCTTGGTGCCGTAGAAGATGGCCCCGACGGTGTAGGCCAAGCCACCACCCAAAACGAAGAGTAGGCAGGCCAGACCGCCCCCGCGGTACATCTGTGGAATGAAAGCCACGGCCGCCCAGCCCACAACGAGATAGGGGAGTGTCGCGACCCATTTCGGGGTATCCAGGGATAGTTGGCGAATCGTAACTCCCACCACCGTGCCGGTGGCGACGATGACGAGAAGGAGTGTGCGCGCGCCGCCGTGCATGGTGATGCCGGCGAGACCGAAGTAGCTACCGGCAATGGCCGCGAAAATGGCCGAGTGATCGGCCCGACGCCAGGCCCGGCGCGCACGAGGCTGCCAGTTGATGCGGTGAAAGAGTGCGCTGGTCAACATCATGGTGGCGACACCACCGACGAAACAGAGTGACCAGGCAATATCTGCACCATTCTCTGCGAGAACTAACAGGATTGGAGAACAGGCCAGCAGGACAATCAATCCACCGAGGTGGAGCCAGCCGCGAAGCAGGGGCTTAGTGAGCGCAGTTGGTTGTTCCATGTACTCAGCCTAGGAAGGAGAACCACTCACATTGCCAGACAATTAGTACGGCGAGCCCGCAGTACAGGATGGGCATCAATTGGGCGCTCCACCGTTGGCCGAATTGAATGGCTGACGGTCGCTTCGCTATGAACCGTGCCAGAAAGACGGCACCGACATCGAGTGCGAGGATGGTGACGGCCACGGTGATACCCCGTAAGACTCCCTGGGCTCGCAGAATGGGAATCCAAATCGCGATGTTGTCACCGCCCAGACCCACGGTAATGAGGAACGTCGTCGCCGCCCCGCGCCGCTGGGGAGCCAATTCATTGCGGTGTCGCCAGCCGTGCCAGGCGAGCGCCAGCGGTGCCACTGCGAGGAGGCCAATCCATTTGAGTGAGATGAAGTGCAGCGCACTACCCACAGCGGCCGAACCGATGAGGAGAACGAGAACCCCGATGACGTGGGCGTACGAAACTCGACGAAACCGCTTGGGTTCGGTGAGAACGAGCTGGGCGGCAAAGGCAAAGAAGTTGTCGATCATGGTGCCCAAGAATGCGCCTACGCCAATTGCAACAGCCACCAGTACGTCGTGCATGGGGTCACCATACCCCGCACACCCAAAAAGAACCATCTTTCTCGGCGGTACAGTTGGAGCGGAGTAATGATGAAAACCACCGTGCCACCACCAACCGAGCAGCAGTTGGAAGCGGCCCGTCGCGTCATTGCCGATCACTTGGTTCCAACCCCTACGGTCACGCTCTCGTTGCGCGGCCGACCAGTTCTCACCAAGATGGAACTCTTTCAGCCAACCGGTGCCTTCAAGATTCGCGGTGGATTGGCCGCTATCGATGCCGCGCTCAAGAGTGATCCCAAGGGTGCCGTTATTGCATCTTCGGCCGGCAACCACGGACTCGGTATCGCCCACGCCGCCATGTTGCTCGGCGCCCGCGCCACGGTGGTCGTACCCGAGACCGCTTCGGCCGCCAAGGTTAAGAAGTTGCGTAGTTACGACATTGAACTCATCCAGCACGGCAACTCCTATGACGACGCCCAAGCTTTTGCCCTCGCTCTGGCCGCGGAACGGTCGATTCGTTTCCTCTCACCCTTTAATGATCCTGATGTTGTGGCCGGTCAGTCCACCGTCTTCGACGAGATGCTGCAGCAAGCGCCCGAGTTAGAACACCTGGTCGTTAGCGTCGGTGGCGGCGGGCTGATCTCCGGTGCTCTCGTGGCTCGAGAAGTCCATGGACGTACTGACATTCAGGTAACGGCCGTACAGCCGAAGAACTCCTCGGCCCTCTACTTTGCGCTGCAGGGTATGACGATGGCTGAAGTGACCCATCTACCGACAATCGCCGATGGCCTCGCCGGTGGTGGTGACGATGGCGCCATGACCAACGCCATCGTGGCGCACCACCAGATTCCCTTCGTGCTCGTTCCCGAAGAAGAGATTCGTTTCGCCGTACGAGAGTGCGTCGAACAGAACGGTCTCGTGATGGAGGGTTCGGCCACGGCCTCTTACGCCGCTATCACCAACAATCTCATTAACGACACGTCGAGTCGAGTCGGATTTATCGCTTGTGGGCGCAATATCGCCTTCGATCTACTGCAGAGCCTGCTGGCCGACTAGTTAAAAGAGCGTGGTCGGTTCGCTACGTTCAGTGAGTTCCGGTCCGTCGTTGCGGACGTTGCCCACCGCGCTGCCGACGCCGTAATGCTCGAGCGTGCCGTTGGGGGCCGGGGCGAGCAGTGCCTGGCGAAGCACCTTGGGGGCATTGGTATCGAGCCAAGGCTCCACGGTGGCGACGGTCAAGATGACGGGCATTCGATCGTGGATACCTTCGATGTCGTCACTCGGCGTTGTCGTGATGACGGTGCAGGTTCGCACTATCGGGGCCTCGGGATCGACGGGGTTGCGCCACTGTTCAACGAGCCCGGCTAGTAGGAGGGGTGTGCCGTCGCGCCGAGTAAAGAAGTGGGGTTGGCGGCCCTTGCCGTCGCGGTGATCCCATTCGTAGAAGCCATCTACGGGAATCACACAAGGGTGCTTGGCGAAGGCGGAGCGAAACGAGGGTTTTTCTGTAATCGTTTCGCTACGGGCGTTGAAGAGCTTGTTGGCGATGCTGGGATCTTTGGCCCAACTCGGTAATAGGCCCCAGCGGTAGCGATCAAGAGTGCGACTGTGATCATCTTCGGTGACGGCAAAGAGCGAACGTTGCGGTCCAATATTCCAGCTCGCTCGACCCTCGGGATCGATGCCGGCCGCCAGTGCGGCATCGAGAAAGCGAGCCAGCTTCGCAGGAGGGGTATAGAGAGCCACGCGTCCGCACATAGAGAGAATGCTACGAACTCTCGTGTGGTGTTACCAGACGATGGGCCCGGTGGCCGCTAGAGCCCGACCTTCGGCCCGGACGCCCTTGGCGACGAGGTCCTCGGCTGCTTCCTGCCAGAGGGCGCGCAGTCGGTAGTGGGGAATCTGGGGGTAGAGGTGGTGAAGCGCGTGATGGTCGTGGCCCCGAATCAACCACCGTGACCCACGAAAGACGGCGATCCGGGTGTCGACGTAACGACCCGTCTCACTAGCGGGGTGGTGGGGGAACCACGCAAAGACAAAGAGCAGCCAGAGGGCCTGAATACGCCCCGGGATGTACCACAGCAAGAGTGCCGGCCAGCCGACCCCGAGAAGAAATGCGACACCAAGGGCCACGGTGGTGACGATCCAGAATCGCAGTTGAATGAGACCACTCGTACGGTCATTGTCGGCGCCGAGCGATCGCTGAATCTGCTGAGGCAAGACTTTTCGCAGTGCGGGAATAAAGGCAAAGAACGGGAGAAAACTGGAGAGGACGGCTACCGCAAACCACTTGCCGACGAGAGAGCTGAGCTTGCCGTAGGTGTAGTGATCGGGGTCACGGTCAGGGTTGTTGGTATAGGCGTGATGGCGTAGGTGTGAAGATCGATGTGCGGCGTACGAGAAACCGAGTGGGATCGCGCAGATGGCGCCAACGACATTCTCTACCCCTCGCCACTTGTCTTGTCGGCCGGAAATGTTCCCGTGGACCGCTTCGTGCATGGGCATGTAGAAAAGGGAGGCCACCACGGTGTTGGCAATGAGCCCCGCCCACAGCGGGACGTGATTGACCACACACACGATCACCACGGCAACCCAGAGCGCTAGGCAGAGGGCAAAGGTCGCGACAATGCGGAGCTGAAAGCCACCCCAGTACTTTGAGGCGATGGCCCGTTCGGCGGCGAGGGCCTCCTTGCGAGCACTCTTCGCGTCGGTGGGCTGCCCAAATTCGTCGATTGTTAGGTCTTGGCTGGTGTCACTCATCGTGCCCTGATGGTAGTGAGTATTTGCTCGACCGTGTGGATGGCGAGCCACAAAACCCCTGACTCTGGGGGGTGGCCCTGGGGGATTGGCGAATGTCACGGCCGCTGATTAGAGTACGAACAAATGTTCGCTTTTTCACCCAATCGCCCAGAATTACCGGCTTCGCTGGCTGCCTCTATCCGTCCCGTGACGATGGCCGCCAGTCGTCAAATCTCGGTGGGCGCTCCGTGGTCGGCGCTCTTGCCCGACGGTGGGCTCCGTCGTGGATCGACCATTGTGATTAACAGTGCCGCGGGAGCGGGTGCGCTGAGTGCGGCCTTCAGCGTGGTGGCTCACCCCACGAGCAAGGGCCACTGGGCCGCCCTCGTGGGTGTCGATGACCCCGGAGTCGTGGCAATGGCCGAGTTTGGCATCTCACTGGCCCACGTCCTCTTTTTACCTCGTCCGCGCGACGCCTGGGTGGAGGCAACGGCCGATTTGATTGACGGCGTCGATCTCGTGGTGGTGCGGCCACCATCGCGGCCCGCTCACGGGGCCGCCCGTCGGCTAATGGCGAGAGCCCGAGAGCGGCGCGCCGTCTTGCTGGTGGTGAGTGAACCGCGCTCGGCGTGGCCCGTTCCGGTGGACGTGATGATCGATATCACCGATGCCGATTGGCGGACTGACGCCACGTTGCGTGATCGCGTCATCACGACACGCATTAGTGGTCGCGGTGCGGCCCGGCGCGGCGACGACGCGAGGCTACTTCTGCCAACTACGAGCGGCACGGTGGATCGGCCGTGATGGAACGACTCTTGGCACTATGGGTTCCTGCGCTCGCACAAGAGAGCGATGACGGTGCGGTGACGCGTGCGCATGCGGCGCTGCTCGGTGATCTCACACTGTTCTGTCCCTTTAGCGAAGTCGTGCGATACGGACTCTTTGTTCTCCCCGTACGGGGTCCGAGTCGTTTTGTCGGAGGGGAGGAAATCGTCATCGAGAGCGTGCGCTCACTCGCGGCTCGCCACATAGATGGGGCCATTCATATCGGTATCGCCGACGGACTCTTTGCCGCTCACGCGGCCGCCCTTCGCGACGTGGTGGTTCCCCTGAAAGAGACGGCCGCATTTCGTAGCGCCCTACCAATCGAGGCGCTCGGTATGGATGACTTGGCCGTTACGGCCCGTCGGCTGGGGCTGCACACCGTCGGTTCCTTCGCCGGACTGCCTCGTGCTCGGGTGACCGAACGCTTCTCGGCCGCGGTCGTGGTGCTGCACGAGCTGGCCCGTGGGGAACGCGATGCCTGGGATGCCTATCGCGACCCGGCACTGTTCCGCCGCCTCCGTGAAATCCATGGTGAAGAGGAAGTCGTGGTGGGACAAATGGGCTTCTTCGGCGATCGCACCGATGCTGACCGCCGAGCTATTGCGGTAGCCCATCGCATCACGACCCGACTCGGTGTGGAGTCGGTATGGACCGCCTCGCTCCGCGGTGGCCGAACGCCACACGATCAAGTGGAGTGGCGGCCGTGGGGTGCCCCGGTCTCCCGACGAGTAGTGAGTAGCGCTCCGTGGCCCGGGCGACTCCCTTCACCGGCTCCTAGCGTGGTCTTGAATCATCCGGTTGCCGTGGAGGTGACGAGCGAACAGGGCGCCGCCGTTCGTGTCACTGGTCGGGCTCTGCTGAGTGCGTCGATCCACGCCCTGCGGTTTCCCCCCGGCCAGAGTCATCGCGTCGCCTTTAGCGCAGGTCCCTGGCCGCACGACGAGGGTTGGTGGGGCGCTCACCGCCGTCGGGCTCACGTGCACGTACTTCTTGAGGACGGGCGCGCCTTTTGGCTCTATGCGGAACGTGCTCAGTGGTGGTTGGCGGGAGTGTTCGACTGATGGCCCGCTACGGAGAACTCCACGCCCACTCCGGTTTTAGTTTTCTTGACGGCGCCAGCGACCCGGAAGAACTGGCCGTCGAAGCAACTCGACTCCAACTGAACGGACTCGCACTGACCGATCACCACGGTCTCTACGGGGTCGTGCGTTTTGCCGAAGCCGCTCGCGCGTTGGGCCTCCCCACGATGTTCGGAACTGAAATTGCCGTCGAACACGGTGGTGATCGAGTTGGGACGCCCGACCCCGCCGGTGAGCACCTCGTGATCTTGGCCCGTTCGCCCGAGGGTTATCGCCGTCTCTCACGACTCTTAAGTGACGGTCACCTACGTCGCGACGACAAGGGGGCACCCCTCTTTCAGTACGAGGAGTTGGCCCAACACGCCGCCCACTGGCGGATCTTGACGGGTTGTCGCAAGGGACCGTTAGCGCACGCCCTTGAAACACACGGCCCCCAAGCGGCCGAACGGCGCTACCGCCAACTGCGCGACTACTTCGGGGAGTCACTCGTCGTGGAACTATGGGATCACGGCCAGCCTCTCGATGTTCACCGTAACGATGCCCTCGCCACATTGGCCGTGCGGGGGCAAAGCGACCTCGTCGCTACAGGCAACGTGCACTACGCCACGCCCGCTGCGTTTCGTCGCGCTCAAGTGTTGTCCTCTATTCGCGCCCGCCAGTCACTACGCGAGATGCAGGGATGGCTGCCATCATCGGCGACGGCCTGTCTGCGTAGCGATGAAGAACAGCGCCGACGCTTCGCTCGCTGGCCCGGCGTAGTGGATCGAGCCGGTGAGATAGCCGAAGAGTTGGCCTTTGATCTTCGACTCGTTACGCCGCAGCTACCTAACTTTCCAACGCCACCGGGTCACGATGAGCAGACCTACCTCGAAGAGCTCGTCAGTGAAGGAGCGACGAGGCGATACGGACCCCGAACAGCGGAGCGAGTCGTCGGGGCCTGGCGTCAGATTGATCACGAGCTCTCCGTTATCAAGCAACTGGGCTTTGCCGGCTACTTCTTGATTGTGTGGGACATCACGGAGTTCTGTCGCCGGGAGAACATCTACTGTCAGGGCCGTGGCTCGGCCGCCAACTCGGCGGCCTGTTTTGCTCTCGGCATTACGAATGCCGACGCGGTGCGACTCAATCTCTTCTTCGAACGGTTTCTCTCGACATCCCGAGACGGCCCTCCTGATATTGACGTGGATATCGAGTCGGGTCGACGAGAAGAGGTGATTCAGTACGTCTATCGCCGCTACGGCCGTCATCACGCCGCACAGGTGGCCAATGTCATTACCTACCGGTCACGCTCGGCCCATCGTGACGTCGCCCGGGCCTTTGGGTACACCACCGTGGATGAGATGACTAGTGAAGAGAGAGCGCGAGATGGGGCGCAGATCGAAGAGATGGCGGCGGAGCTGCTCGATAGGCCCCGCCACCTCGGTATTCACTCGGCCGGCATGGTGATCTGCGATCGACCTGTCAGTGAGGTCTGTCCCGTGGAGTGGGGTCGGACGCCCGGTCGGTCGGTACTGCAGTGGGATAAGGACGACTGCGCCGCCACCGGACTCGTGAAGTTTGACCTGCTGGGGCTCGGCATGCTCGAGGCGCTGCATCGGGCCGTTGATCTCATTGAGGAACACGAGGGCGTACGGCTTGATCTCGGTGAACTGCCACAAGAAGAGATTGTCTACGACCTGCTCTGTCGGGCCGATACGGTCGGTCTCTTTCAGGTGGAGTCGCGAGCGCAGATGGGTACCTTGCCCCGCGTCCAGCCCCGCTGTTTTTATGACCTGGTGATTGAGGTGGCTCTCATTCGGCCTGGCCCCATTCAGGGCCAAGCCGTCAACCCCTATATTCGCCGCCGTCGAGGCGAAGAGCCGGTCACCTATCTCCACCCCCGCTTAGAGCCCATCTTGGAGCGAACCCTCGGCGTGCCGCTTTTTCAGGAGCAACTGATGGAGATGGCCGTGGCGGTGGCGGGCTTCTCACCGGCCGAAGCCGACGAGTTGCGTCAAGCGATGGCGGCGAAGCGATCGGAAGTACGTATGGCGCGACTGAAGGGGCGCTTCTACGCGGGGATGGCCAACTACGACATCGTCGGCCCTGACGCCGATCATCTATGGGATGCCCTGTCGGCCTTCGCCAACTTCGGCTTTCCCGAGTCGCACTCGGTCTCCTTTGCGCACCTCGTCTACTGCTCGGCCTGGCTTAAGGTTCACTACCCAGCGGCCTTTCTCGCGTCACTGCTCAACGCCCAGCCATTGGGGTTCTGGTCGCCCCAGAGTTTGGTCGCCGACGCGCAGCGTCACGGAGTGACGGTTCTGCGGCCTGACGTGCAGTGGTCGCAGGCCACGTCAACCCTGGAACATCACGAATCGGGTCCGGCAGTTCGACTCGGTCTCACCACGGTGCGGGGCGTGCGCGAGGCAGCCGCCCAGCGCATTGTCGAGGGTGCCCCTTGGGTCACGATGGAGGATCTCGCTCGCCGGGCCGAACTTCGTCAGTCTCACTTGGAAGCACTGGCCGCCGCCGGTGCGTTGGATTCATTGGGCCGTTCTCGACGTGGACTTCTGTGGGAGGCCGGTGCGGCTTCGCAGAACACCAAGGACCGACTACCGGGCATGGTTACCGGCACCACGGCGCCGGCGTTACGACCCACGAGTGAATTTGAACGGGTGGCCGACGACATGTGGGCCCTCGGCCTGACGCCTGACGCCACGGCCATTGCTCTGTGTCGTGAAGAGCTCAACCGACTCGACGTCACCCTCGCCGGCTCGCTGGCCAGCGTCGAAGCACATCGCGTGGTGGTCTGCGGGGTCGTGACACACCGCCAGCACCCCGAAACGGCCAACGGGGCAGTCTTTTTAAATCTGGAGGATGAGAGCGGTCACGTGAACGTGATCTTCTCCAAGGGTGCCTGGGTCCGGTGGGAATCGGTCGCTCGATCGGCACCCGTCCTGTTAATACGGGGCGTGCTGCAACGTGGGCAGGGGGCGATTGCGCTTCAGGCTGAATCAGTCGAATTGTTTGACGTGACAGTAATGACGCCCCCGTCACGGGATTTTCGCTAGAAGAAACGGACTTCTTCCAGTTGGCTGGCAATCAGCGTTCGGTCTTCTTCGTCGCTAATGGCCTCGATACGGTCGGCGGCTACGCCAATCCACGTGAGGCACTCGGCCTCGCTACCGGCGTCGCGGTAGGCCCGGGCAACACCTTCGGCGACGCTGGCTTGCAGCCAGTCGGCTAGATCGTTAGTGAGCGCCGCTTCGGCACGCAGCGCAAAACGAATAGCCAAATCACCGAGCCCACTCACACCCGCCGCTCGAGCGACCATCCAGTCGGCGATGACATTCTCCTGGGGACCGCCGGCGCGGAGCCAGTGGTATCGAGAAGTCAGGGCAGCCGTGAGCAGTTCGGTGTGATGCTCGACGGCGGGGCTTTGCAGTTCAAGAAGCTCCCAGCAACGGTTGTAGGTCTCAATGGCAATGGCGCGATGGTCGATGTCCATACGAACAGGCTAATTCCACCTGACAAACGCACCATTTAGTTCTATGGTGGAGTTATGTCCCGCCACCGCCTTCTCGCCACCATTGTCGCTATCGCTGCCCTCGTAGGAACGACCACGGGCATCGTCATGGCTGCCACCGACTCCAGTGCCAACGCCTCGCCATACGCACTCAATGGCAAAGTCCCCAAGACGGCCGCCATGTCTTTTTCTATTGCTAACTCCGACGGCGTGGCCATCACTGGTCATATGAACGTCGACATGGTGAAGAATCGGGTCGACGGCGAAATCGATATTCCCTTCATCTTGGTCATGGCGCGAATCCGTATTCGAGAAGTCAACGACAAGCTCTACCTCGGTGCCGGCGCCTTCAAATCAATGGCCGAGGCTGAATGGTTGGCTGCACCACTGAACACGAATCTCGACCTAACCGGCCTGGCTCTCACCATGGCTAAGCCGGAATTCGATTTGATGCCTAAGGAGTTGGGTGCGGTCGAAATCACCACCGAAGGTGACATCACCGTCCGGACCTACCACCTGAATTCGAAAGCCCTTGGTCTCCCGACTTCAGGCGATGTCACGCTCGTCTTTCGCACCGCCAGCGAGGGTCAAGTTATTGGCCTGACCGTGACGGTGAAGGCTGCGGGCCAGGACATGACGATTTCACTAACCATGGATTCCTACAACAGCCCCGTCACCATTGAGGTGCCCAAGCCTTCATCGGTGAAGCCCTTGACGTCGAATTCACTGCAGCAAATAGCCGGTAACAATGACACCTTGATGCAGTTGTTGAATGGTCTGATGTCCGGCGGCAACCTGTCAGGACTGGGAAGCAGTCTCAGCCTGTAGGGCTAGTTTCCACCTCACGGTGGGAAGGACTCCAAAAGCTGCTCTAAGAGTGTCGATGCTCGACTCGTTTTCCCCTGGTGCTCTTCAACGTGGTCAGAACGCTTAGCCAGCGCCAGTCCGGTGTTAATGCCGAGCCAGCGGACCGGCTCAACCGGCCAACGCTTGGAGTGGTGGTGGACGAACGGTAACCCAGTCAGTTCTGTAGCGGTGTCGGGCTGGGTGATGAGGTCGGCCAAAGCCTGACCCGCCACGTAGGCCAAGACGACACCATCACCGGTGTAACCCCCGGCGGATGCCAGTCCGGTGCGGTGATCAACGTTGACCGAGGGCATCATGTCGCGTGGCATTGCGAGCGGTCCGCCCCAACGGTGAGTGATGTCACCAGGCAGATTGGGGAAGAGGTCCCGCAGCGTCCCTTCGAGGAGCTGGAAGACCTTGTCGTCATAGTCGTAGCTGGGCTGGATGGAAGAACCGAAGTGGTACGGCGCACCTCGTCCACCGAACGCAATCCGATTATCTTCGGTCCGTTGGCCGTAAATGATCATGTGTCGATCATCGGCGAAGGTTTCGTACTCACGAAAGCCAGTGGAGTCCCAGAAGGACGCCGGCAGAGGTTCGGTGGCAATCATGAGTGAGTAGATCGGAGCTACCGCACGACGTAGTCCCGGGAGGCGAACGGTGAAGGCTTCAGTCGCTCGGACCACATAGTTCGCCGTGATAGTTCCACCGCGAGTCACGATGCGAGCCCGCCGCGTAGACGTGGCCCCCTCGACAGCCGTTGCCGTGGTGTTCTCGTAGATGGCGACACCGCGCTCTAGTAGGCGGTCGGCGAGACCTCTCACCACGCGAGCGGGGTTGATGCGGGCACAGTGGGGAGCAAAGGTCGCACCAAAGAGACCGGGTAGATCTGCTCGCTGTCGCGCTTCGTCACTCGAGAGCCACGCCAGTTCGTCGCCAAATCCCCGCTCACTGTTCTGCGTGACCTGGTGCCGTAGTCGCTCGGCTTGAATCTCACTTCGAGCGAATGTCAACGTGCCACCTTGGCGATAGTGGCCATTGATGCCATCGTTACTCAGCGCTTCGCCCAAGGTAGCCACGGCTCGGTTGAGTGCGTGGTGCAGCGGGGAGACCGAGTCCTCGCCAAATCGCTTCGCGAGCGTCCAGTCGCTGACCGGAAACAGCGCCGAAGCCCAGCCGCCGTTGCGTCCCGACGCACCAAAGCCGCAGACGGACTGCTCAACCACCGCAATACGCAACGCAGGGTCTCGCTCGAGCAACTCTCGGGCCGTCCACAGTCCCGTGAAGCCACCGCCGACGATGGCGACATCGACGTCCAGATTTTCACTCAGCGACGGGCGTGGCGCAACCGGACCATCAAGCGCTTCCCACCACATGGAACGCGGTGGTGTGAGCATGACTACAGGAGGTGGAGAGAGTCTTCGAGAACTTCGCGAAGTGTGCCGACCATCCAGTCAATCTCCGAACGACCCACGATAAGTGGTGGGGCGAACTGAACGACAGGGTCGCCACGGTCGTCAGAGCGACAGATGAGACCACGACGGAAGAGTTCGGGGGAGAGGTGGCCCCGCAGCAAGTACTCGGCCTCGTCACCTTCGAATGTCTCCTTGGTGCCCTGGTCCTTCACGAGCTCGACACCGTAGAAGTAGCCGGTGCCACGAATGTCGCCAACGATTGGAATATCGCGCAGCGTCTCGAGGGCGCTACGGAAGTAGTCCTGGTTATTGGTGACGTTTTCGAGGACGTGCTCGGTCTCGATGATGTCGATCACCTTGAGCGCCACGGCGGCCGACGTGGGGTGTCCGGCCCACGTAAAGCCGTGGAGGAAGGACTCGTCGCCGTGGAGGAACGGTTCAGCAATGCGGTCCGAGACAACCATGGCACCCAGCGGGGCGTAACCGGCAGTCAGGCCCTTGGCCGTGACCATGATGTCGGGAACGAAGTCGTACTTCTGTCCCCCGAACCAGGTGCCAAGGCGACCGTAGGCGCAGATGACTTCGTCCGAGACGAGCAGCACGCCGTAGCGGTCACAGATCTCGCGAACCTTCTGGAAGTAACCCGGGGGAGGCGTGAGACAGCCACCGGCGTTTTGCACGGGCTCGAGGAAGACGGCCGCGACCGTGTCGGGGCCTTCGCGCAAGATGGCCTCTTCAATCTGCGACGCGTTCCATTCGCCAAAGGCTGCCGGGTTCGCTTGGTACATCGCAGAACGGTAGGTGTTGGTGTTGGGAATCTTGATTGCACCAGGAACGAGTGGTTCAAAGGGTGTGCGGTAGGACTGTACTGACGTAATCGTCAGTGCGCCCATGGTGGTGCCGTGGTACGCGATATCGCGACTGATGACCTTGTAACGGTCGGACTCGCCACGGAGGCGGTGGTACTGGCGGGCCAGCTTCCAGGCTGACTCCACGCCTTCGCCACCACCACTGGTGAAAAAGACGCGATTGAGATCGCCCGGGGCCAACGACGCCAGCTTCTCGGCCAGTTCAATGGCGCGGGGGTGGGCGTAGGTCCAAATCGGGAAGTACTCGAGTTCGCTCATTTGCTGAGCGGCTACGGCGGCGATATCGCGACGGCCGTGCCCTAATGAAGAAGTAAAGAGACCTGAGATGCCGTCCAGGTAACGGTTTCCTCGTGCGTCGTAGACGTACGCACCTTCTCCTCGCACCATGACGGGGATGTCTGAGGTTTCCGAATACGAACCCAGCCGAGAAAAGTGCATCCAGAGATGCCGGCGAGCCCGCTCGGAGAGCGTATGGCTCTCGTGTTCGGGATTGGCAACGGTCATGCCGTCGCTGATGATTTCGTGCAGTGTCATTTGGTTCCCCAAGCGTAGGTTTGCTTTGCCAACTTCAAGTAGAGAAAGGTCTCAACTTCAGTCACGCCTGGAATACTCCGGATGGAGTCATTCAGCAGGTGGACCAAGGCGTTGTCATCAACGGCAATAACTTCGGCAATGATGTCGAAGCTCCCGGCCGTCATAACGACGTAGTTGGCTTCCTCGATCGATGCAATCTTGTCGGCCACGGTGCGGACGTCTCCTTGGACGCGCACGCCGATCAGTGCTTCTCGGCCGTAGCCAAGTTGCAGTGGATCGGTGATGGCCACAATCTGCATCACACCCGCGTCACGAAGACGTTGCACGCGCCGACGAACAGCGGCCTCCGAGAGACCGACGTCGTTGGCGATCGCCCCGTAAGGACGGCGACCATCGCGCTGAAGAAGTTCGACAATGCGCCGGTCGACAGAGTCGAGGCCAGTGGAGGTCGAGATGATCTCGACGTCTGACTTCTTGGGGACCTTCTTGGGTCCTTTGTCTGCAGTTTGTCCTGGCATTTTTTGAACCTTGCTCGGTAGTCGTCTCCGACTCCGTGGCTACGGATATCGTCACTCTAGCGCATATCACCACGCAATTAGTCGCTCATGGGGCTAATTGCTTCGAAATTCTTCGTAAATGAGTTGCCAGACCCCGTATTTATATGGCAAAGTGGGCGAGGTAGCGTTACGCCAAGGTAACCCGGAGGAGTCAGCATGCGTCGATTGGCCAACTACATCGGCGGCGAGTACGTCGCACCAACCTCAGGGAAGTATGTCGAACTGCTGAGTCCGGTGACGGGGCAGCCCTTTGCCGAAATGCCGATCTCAAATGGTGCCGATATCGACGCCGCCGTCCAGTCAGCGGCTCGCGCCTTTGAGTCGTGGCGTCGCACCACACCGAGCGAGCGCTCGGGCTACCTCCTAAAGATCGCCGACGCCATTGAAGCTCGCGCCGAAGAAATCGTCGCGATCGAATCGGAGAACTGTGGCAAGGTCATCGCCGTCACGATGAGTGAAGAAGTGCCTCCGATGGTGGATCAGATTCGTTTCTTTGCCGGGGCCGCTCGCGTACTGGAAGGCCGCGGAGCCGCGGAGTACATGGAGGGTCACACCAGCTACGTGCGCCGTGAGCCGATTGGTGTCTGTGGTGCCGTGACGCCGTGGAACTACCCGATGATGATGGCGGTCTGGAAGTGGGCACCCGCCCTCGCCGCTGGTAACACCATGGTCTTAAAGCCCTCGGACACCACTCCGGCCTCGACATTGTTCATGGCCGAAATCATGGGTGAGATTCTTCCTCCCGGTGTCTTCAACGTCGTCTGCGGAGACCGTGACACTGGTCGCGCTCTGGTGGAGCACCCCATCCCCGCCATGGTCTCGGTGACGGGATCAGTACGCGCCGGTATGGAAGTTGCCTCCAGCGCCTCCAAGACTCTCAAGCGCGTCCACCTCGAGCTCGGGGGCAAGGCCCCAGTAGTAGATCGGAAGAGCAC
>CALAYR010000124.1 GCA_937894805.1 uncultured Acidimicrobiaceae bacterium
CGGGACGGTGGCAAAAGACCAGGTCGACGAAGTCGAGGCCGAAGCGCTCGAGGGAGCCGTCAATGGCCTGGCTCAGGTACTTGCGGTTCAACGTGTTCTTCATGTTGGGAACGTCGTGGAGGCCCCAGAAGAGCTTGGTCGAAACAACGTACTCGTGACGCTTCCAGCCCAGTTGGCGGAAGGCTTCACCCATAACGCTCTCAGACGCACCGGAGGCGTAGCCCTCGGCGTTGTCGAAAAAGTTGACACCGGCATCCTTGGCGGCGCTGAGGCATTCGGCCGCTTCAGCGGCCTGGGCAATCTGGTCCTTGTTAGCGAAGGTCACCCACGAGCCGAAGGACAGCACGCTGACCTTGAGTCCGGATTGACCGAGGCGACGATATTCCATGTTCATTAATTTCTCCTTTGATTCGGTTATGACGCCAATGTGCCGAAGGTTTCTCCGACCGCATTGAGAATTTGGTGAAAGCGATGGCGGGCCGCCCGACGAAGTTCGCCGAGCTCCTTCACTTCATCACTGTCGTGATGGTGGGTGAGTAGTCCGACGTGATAGGCGTCCTCGGCCTGGAGCATGGTCACTCCGGCAGTGAGGAGTTCGCCAATCTCACGAGATTGTGCCGCGGAAAAGTGGGTGGGTTGATCGGCGCGACCGGTCACGCGGCTCCATCGGCGGCGGGCTTGCGAGGCACGGTGGGCCAGGAGTCGTAGGAGAGGGTTGATGGTCCACGCTTGGATCCACCTCGCAGGGCCTTGGATACTCCGGCGATGATGGCACCAATAACAGACATGGCTAGGAGTCCAAGCAAAATCTTGAGAAGTCGCACGGATGCAGACTAGTCCGCCCTTTCATTTTTTGCGCCGGCGAGATACAATGAAAACAATGCAACAAGCTACGTTTTCCGGACTTCTTCTTCGATAGGCGGGCGCGACAACGCGCTCGCCGAAACCTCCCGCCCAGCGGGAGGTTTTTCGTTTTAGGAGTTCGGGAGCAGGAGTAGAGAAGACACCATGGCGCCCCACCCCCAGCAGTCCAGCCCAATGGCATTCCACAAATATCGCGCCTTCGTACCCGTAGACCTGCCCGACCGCACGTGGCCGAATCGCCGTCTCGAGCAGGCCCCCCTCTGGTGCAGCGTGGACCTGCGTGACGGTAATCAGGCGTTGATTGACCCCATGGACCCCGAGCGCAAACTGGCCATGTTTAAGCAGTTGGTCGCGATGGGCTTTAAGGAGATCGAAGTTGGCTTTCCTTCTGCCTCACAACCCGATTTCGATTTTGTTCGCCACATCATCGAAGCAGACCTCATTCCGCAAGACGTGACGATCCAGGTATTGACCCAGTGTCGGGAAGATTTGATCCGTCGGACGTACGAATCACTCCACGGTGCTCGCAATGCCATCGTGCACTTCTATAACTCCACGTCGATCCTGCAGCGCCGGGTCGTCTTTGGGCTCGACAAAGAGGGCATCACCAAGATTGCCGTTGAGGCGGCCCACCTCTGTCGTTCCCTGGAGTCGACTTCGCCCTCGACGGCCTTTCGCTACGAATACTCGCCCGAGTCCTTCACCGGCACCGAGCTCGAGTATGCGGTGGAGATTTGCAACGCCGTCATTGAGGCCATTCAGCCAACCAGGGAGTGGCCGCTCATCTTGAACCTTCCTGCGACTGTCGAGATGTACACACCAAATCTCTACGCCGACGCCATCGAGTGGTTCTTGCGCCACATCAATCAACGCGAGAGCGTTGTGCTGTCTCTCCACCCCCACAACGACCGTGGCACGGCCGTGGCGGCGGCCGAACTGGGTGTCCTCGCCGGGGCCGACCGCGTCGAAGGAACTCTCTTTGGCAATGGTGAGCGAACTGGCAACGTTGACGTCGTCACATTGGCGATGAACCTCTTCGCTCAAGGCGTTGATCCCGAACTCGATATTCGTGACATTGACAAGATTCGCCACGTCGCGGAGTACGCGAACCGTCTCCCGATTCACCCTCGACACCCCTACGTCGGTGAACTGGTCTACACGGCCTTTTCTGGTTCACACCAAGACGCCATTAAGAAGGGCATGACGGCGATTGGTGAAGAGTACGAAATCTGGGAAGTGCCCTACCTCCCGATTGACCCGAAGCACACTGGTCGCTCGTATGAAGCGATTATTCGCGTCAATAGTCAATCGGGCAAGGGCGGGGTCGCCTACATCCTCGACACCGAGTTCGGCCTTGATCTGCCTCGCGCCATGCAGGTTGAATTCTCGAAGCACGTGCAAGAGGCCGTGGAAGAGAGCGGGACGGAGATTTCGTCCGCCGGAATTATGGAAATCTTCACCGAGACCTATCTCAGCGAAGAGGGTTCGCTGCGCCTTCTTTCGAGCGAAGTGCACACGGGGAATAACAAGACACGACTCTCAGCCCAGATTTTGGTCAATGGTGAGCATCGGACAATCTCAGGCGAAGGTAACGGTCCAATCGACGCCATGATGTCGGCCCTGCGCAACGAGATTGGTGTCGAGTTCTCGATCCGCGACTACAACGAGCACGCTCTGACGAGCGGCTCGGAAGCATCTGCCGTGGCCTACGTGGAAGCGGAATCAGAGTCTGGGGAGACATGGTGGGGTGTGGGCATCAACCCATCAATCCTCGACGCCTCCCTCGAGGCCGTCGTGTCGGCCGCCAACCGTCGCCAGCTCTAGCTCTCGCGATACCGGTTAGTTCGTTGATCACAGAACTAACCTGACGCGGTGAGTTCCCACACCCTGTTTCTCATCATCGGGTGGGTGGCAACCGCATTGGGCTGGTTTCTCACCGGCGTACAGTTGCGTCGGGCGTGGGTCGTTTCAACGGAAGGTATCGCCCTCGCCACCTGGTCAACGTTTCTCTTCGCCACTATTTTCTGGGTCTGGTACGGACTCGCGGTGCACGACCCTGTGGTGCTGTGGAGCAGTCTCGTGATTTTTCCAATCCAGCTGGCCGTGATTGCCCGCATTGAACGCAAGGGCGAGATGAAGACGATCTTGACGTCCGCCGCCTTTGTCTTTGCGACCTGTGGCATTCCGACCTTCGTATGGGGGTGGCCCGGAGGCTGTTACGGCGCCGGCGTCCTCATGATGCTGAACCGCTGGCCACAGATTCGCACGCTGATTCGAACGGCCGACGTCGAAGGTGTTTCGGTGGCCTCGTGGTCCATTGGTTTGGTATCGCTGTTTCTATGGTCCGTCTACTACTCAGAAAACAATCAGTGGGCGCCGCTCATGTCCTGCGTGGCCGCCGCACTCGGCAATCTCGCCATTGTTATTTTGGCGTCGTGGCGACACCAGCAGCACCGCCGAGCTCGAAAAGCAGAATCAGTAGGGCCACTCGCCTGTTGAACCCAATGCCTTGGCGACGGGCTTCAGCTTGAGGGTCAAGAGAACTTTGTAGACGAGGTTCAGGGCGAAGTAGGGGAGTTGAGCCAGCTGGCGCGCCAGTGAACCACAGCGAGCCCCAAAAGAGTTGGGGCCACGGCGGAACTGGGCCATCGACTGACTCCGTCCCTCGTAGGTCCACTGGGACGAAAAGAACGTCAAGACGACGAGGGCCAGCGTGACACCGATTGAGGAGAATGAGTCGTGCACCAAAAGGCGGCCACCGTCTTTGACGCGGGCGCCCCACTGACGAATGTCTTGTGAGGCCGGCTTGAATCGGTGGGCTCCATCGACGTAGAGGAGGTCGAGCTGACCAGTCACGTCGCCAGTGGCGTCATTGGCGTACTTACGCAAGTAGGTGACGCGGTCGCGTACGCCCGCATTGGTGAGGTTGGCGAGGAAAATCTGGTGGTCGCTTTCGGCTTCCTCAGCGAAACCATCTATTTCTTGGGGACCACGGTCATTGCCGCCGTGAGGGTCGATCGCGTACAGGGTGACGCCCGCGGCGGCCGAACTGGCCAGGACGCACATGGAGCGACCTTGGAATGATCCGATTTCGACCACGGTGCTGCCCGCACTCAATTCACCGGCGCGGTCCCACAGGCGTTGGGCCTGGTCTCGGGTCATCCAGCCATTGACGTTTGCCAGTGAGGTAAATACAGAGTTGAAATCAGCCATGAGCGTCCTCTCTTATTCGTTTGAGTGTACGACACGACCTTCGCCGTCGAAGACTCCTCGAAGCGACCCTGCTTGGTGGGTCTCCTCAAAGGCCGCAATGTCAGTTTCCCGCAGGAGGGAGATGCCGATATCGTCCCAGCCGTTTAAGAGTCGCTCGCGGGTGATGGGGTCGAGAGTGAAGGGCTGGCGCCAGTTCTTCTCAGCAATCTCAACCGTCATGTCGGCCACATCAACGGTTATTTCGAGGCTGGGCTCAGCCTTGACGAGCCCCATTAGCTCACTGACGGCCTCTTGGGGGAGTTCAACAATGACGAGGCCCTGCTTAGAGGAGTTGTTCTTAAAGATGTCGCCGTACGACGAAGCGATAATCGCTGCAAAGCCGTAGTCCATGAGGGCCCACACGGCGTGCTCTCGAGAGGAGCCGGTGCCGAAGCGTGGACCGGCGATAAGAACAGAAGCTCCGACGAACTCGGGCTGGTTTAAGACAAAGGACTTCTCGTCACGCCACTGGCTGAAGAGGCCCCGACCAAACCCGGTCCGTTCGACACGCTTTAACCAATCCGAGGGAATGATCTGATCGGTGTCAACGTCGGAACGCTCGAGTGGAACGGCACGACCCTGGATTACGTGAACGGCCTTCATGCGCCGACCTCCGGTGCGGCAAAGTGTCCCGCAATCGCTGTGGCGGCCGCGACGGCCGGCGAGACCAAGTGGGTGCGACCACCACGCCCCTGACGGCCTTCAAAGTTTCGGTTCGACGTCGAGGCGCTGCGTTGACCTGGCGTCAACTGATCGGGGTTCATGCCGAGGCACA
>CALAYR010000125.1 GCA_937894805.1 uncultured Acidimicrobiaceae bacterium
ATGGTCCAGTGTCGGGCGTGGGGCTAGTTGCGATCACGCCAGCATCTTCCCAGGTGCGCGCACAAGTGAAGAATCTGAACTTCGGTGGCGGTACTCCGGACGCCAGTTTCCAGCTGAAGTGGGATATCGCCCTGGACGCTCTGTCGCCCTGCTGGATTCCTGTCAACTACGGATCAACTGCCAACGGGGGACCCAACCGTTGCGAGATGGCCGAATTCCCAACGACCTTCCTCCCGGGCTCATTGGAAAACTGTCCGATAACGTACGCTCAATTCTCGGCCCAGATGTACTGCTTGGTGACTGGTCTTAAAAACGGACAGCTGTACGTCATGAGAGTGACGATTCAAAATAGTTACACCGCACAACAAAATCGAGTTTCGCCGTCATGGTTCTCTGAGGCCGCTATGCCATCTGGACCACCCGAAATTCCTCAAAATCTCAATGTGGCGCTTTCCAATACGAGCGCGACGATCTCTTGGACAAGGTTTGCCGGAGACGATGGTGGCTCGCCACTACTGAACTATGTAGTGACTTCTATTCCGTCGAACCTCCAGTGTGAGGTGACGGTGCCAAATCCAAGCCCCTCGAACTTTGAGTGTCGTATTGATGGCCTGACGCTGGGCTTGACGTACACCTTTTCGATTGTGGCGAAGAACGCAACGGGAGCCGGTGCAGCGAGGCTGTCTAATTCCGTTGTCGTCGGTGCCGCTTCACCCCCCAGTTCGGTAACGGCCGCACCGCTCGATGGTGGCATTCTCGTCGCTTGGACCCAAGCGGCCGCCAACGGATTTCCAATTTCGCTCTACACAGCCAAAGCAGTCGCGGGGAACTCGGTGTACACGTGTACCACGGGTGGCACTTCTACGGCAACGCTGTCCTGTGTGATCGTTGTCCCTAATTGTGTGAGTGGACAAACATGTCCCGCATACTCAGTGAGCGTTACGGCCCAAAATGTGGTTTCGGGGGTAACGCAGGTTTCTTCCGCAACGAGAGCATCGGACTCCCTCGTGGTTTATGGAGTGCCAGGCGTCCCAACGTCGACCACGGTCACCCCTCTGGAGTCATCCATATTCGTCAAGTGGTTGAGTCCGCAGAATGTCGGTAGTGGCATAACGATGTTCGTGGTGACGGCGGTGGATCAACAAAAGGGAGGCGGCAGTTTTTACTGCACCGTCCGACCACCGCTGCCATTCGGCGCCGTACCTTCGTGCACTGTTGGTGGCTCGTCAATGCAAATTGGTCACACCTTCAATGTTTCAGTACAGGCCTTTGACGACGTCGGTGGAAGTG
>CALAYR010000126.1 GCA_937894805.1 uncultured Acidimicrobiaceae bacterium
GACCGATACGCCGGCTTCTCGAAGGGCTGCGGCGTACGCCGGCCCGGCGACTCCCCCGATCTCCGCCAGCGCGCCGAAGGGCGGCAGGTCAAGTAACTCTGCGGTTGCGACCTCGTCTTGCATAAACCGGGCAAAGTCAGCCACTCGAAGAGCATGGAGGACATCGTCTCCTCCGCGACGGGTCTGAACGACAACAAGACCTCGACCATCACGGCGGCCACCAACGAGCCTCCCGGCCTTAGCAACGGCGTAGATGGCGTCTCGACGCGCCTCTTCTCGCGTTCCGAGGAGATACTGGTCGAAGTCAACGAAGATAACGACACCGCAGCGGCGAACGTGACGAAAAATCACCTCCGTGCCGACGACCACTCTCGTGGTTGATGGAGGTGGCTCACTCGTGGCCGTCAACTCTAAGACTGGCTGGCCGAGTTGGAGCGCCACATCGCGAGCCAGAGTCGTGACCCCGCTGCGAATCGAACGAGGCTTCGTCGCACCGCAGTCACGACAAAATGGTTCGCGTGGGGCGTGGGCGTGCCGGCACTGCAAGAGACCGCCAACATCAACTTCGGCCTCTCCGCAGCGTTCACATCGAAACAGCTCACCGCACCGCCGACAGGCCAGCAATCGGCCGGCGCCGAGTCGTTGCAGGATGACCGCCACCGCGATGCCGTCGACGGAGTCGAGGGCCGTGTGGGCCGCGTGCAGCGCCTCTTGGGAGAGTGCGCCATCTCGGGGATCGGCCAGACGGCGGTCGAGTACTTCAATGCGGGGCCACCGTCCTTCAATATCTTGATCAACGTTTGCCGAGCCGAATAAGTCGAGGAGGAGAGGTGATGGCATGGGGGAAGTGATCCAGAGTGGGGCGTTGTCTCGCTCGGCCCGATGCGCCACCGCCCGAACGGCGTTCCACGTTGGCGACTGCTCCGCAACGTAGGAATCATCGTCCCCATCGAGTACGACCACGCCGCTCACACGAGGAGTGGGTGCGAAGGCCGCACCTCGGGCACCGACAATGACGGGCCATTCGGCGCGACACTTATCCCACTCGTCAATGCGCGCTACGGGAATCCCACGATGAGCAAGGCGTGTCGCTAACCGCTCCGCCCAACCTTCGGTGGGAGTCAGCACCAAGAGTGAACCGCGACTGTCGTAGGTCTGGTCGAGCGCCGATAGGACGAAATCCAGCGGGTCACGGGTAGGCCCACACTGCCAGAGTCCGGGTGTGTAAGTAGGACCAGCGTGTTCGACCGCAACTTTTTTGGGGACCAGTGGCAGCGTCTTCCACAGCTTCATGGTGCAGCTCGCGCTCAGGGCGCGTGCCAACGGTGCGACCCAGTACTCACTCGCCCAGTGGAGAAATGGAAGAAGTTCTGGTGGCGGCCCGAAGCCGAGCCACTTCCCAATCGATTTGAGTTCGCGACCTTCTACAGGAACATCGTCTTCGAGCACCCAGGCGCGAACCGAACGACCATGAAAGTCAAGGCGGACGCGGTCGCCAACACCGACGACCATGCCATCAGGAACGAGATAGTCGAATTCGCGATCAACTGCCGCTACTTCCGTAACGACGCGAACGGCCCGTTGGGCGGACACTTAACCCAGGTTCAGCGCGCGACGAATGTCGTCGACTCGGTTCGTCTGCTCCCACGTAAAGCCCTGGTCGCTCCGTCCGAAGTGTCCGTAGGCCGCTGTCTTTTGGTACGTAGGTCGACGCAAGTCCAAGTCACGCGTGATCGCTGCCGGGCGGAGGTCAAAGATCTCACTTACGGCCTTGGCAATCTTGGCGTTATCGACAGTCTCGGTACCAAACGTCTCGACGAGTACTGATACCGGGTGAGCCACGCCGATGGCGTAGGCGACCTGAACCTCACAGCGACTGGCAGCGCCAGCGGCGACCACGTTCTTCGCAACCCAGCGAGCGGCGTACGCCGCCGAGCGGTCGACCTTGCTGGGGTCCTTGCCGGAGAAGGCACCGCCACCGTGGCGAGCCATACCGCCGTAGGTGTCAACGATGATCTTTCGACCAGTGAGACCGGTGTCGGCGTGTGGGCCACCGAGGACGAACTTGCCCGAAGGGTTGATGTAGACCTTCAAGTTGCTCAAGTCGAGATCGGTTGGAAGAAGTGGGTCGATGACGTGCTGGCGCAGGTCGTCAGCAATTGTCCGCTGATCCACCGAGTCTGCGTGCTGCGTAGAAATCAAGACTGAATCAATGCCGACGGGACGGCCGCCCTCATAGGCAATCGTGACTTGCGTCTTGCCGTCGGGGCGCAAGTAGGCCAGCTGTCCGCTGCGTCGCACCTGACTGAGCCGCATGGAGAGACGGTGAGCCAGCCAGATGGGCAGTGGCATGAAGTCGTCGTTGTCGTTGACGGCGTAGCCGAACATCATGCCCTGGTCACCCGCACCCTGAGCATTGAGGATGTCCTCGCCGCCGGTACCGGTGCGCTTTTCGAGTGCGGCATCTACTCCGCCGGCAATGTCGGGGCTCTGCTTGTCGAGTGCCACGAGCACGCCACAGATGTTGCCGTCAAAGCCCTTGGCGCCATCGTCGTACCCAATGTCCACAATCGTCTTGCGGGCAATCGCGGTGATGTCGACAACGGCGTTAGAGGTGATTTCTCCTGCGACGACACAGAGGCCGGTGGTCAACAGGGTCTCGCAGGCCACACGGGAAGCGGGGTCCTGAGCCAACATGGCGTCAAGGACGGCATCAGAGACCTGATCGGCGATTTTGTCAGGGTGTCCTTCGGTTACCGATTCAGACGTAAAGAGTGTGCGCTCAGCCATGTGTTCCTCCGTGGATTCTCTCAGCAACCTTAGACAAGAGTTCGTACGCGACCTGTTCTTTTGAAGTCATCGCCACACAGTAGGGCTCCGCACCCTGACTCAAGATGACAACCTCATTCGTGGCGTGATCAAATCCCACTCCGTCGGCCGAAACGTCATTAGCGACCAAGAAATCACAGTTCTTGCGCAACAACTTGGCCTGGGCGTTCGCCAGTACATCGTTGGTCTCAGCGGCAAATCCCACGACTATCTGACCAGGGCTCTTACGTTCGCCCAGAGTCAGAAGGATGTCCTGCGTGGGGACCAGCTCAATGGTGGGTACTCCGTCATCCTTCTTTATTTTGCGAGACGCCGGAGCCACGGTGAAGTCAGCTACCGCGGCCGCCATAATCACAACGTCGGCCGTAACGGCTTCACGTAGCACCGCATCGGCCATCTCGGCCGCGCTCGAAACGGGGACGACTGAAATCGCCCTTGAAACATCGGGCGCCACCGACAGCGAAGCCGTCGAAATCAAGGTGACTTCGGCTCCGAGCCGTGCGGCCACCTCCGCAATGGCGTACCCCTGTTTGCCGCTGGATCGATTGGTGATAACTCGAACGGGGTCAATTGCCTCGCGCGTACCTCCAGCGGAGACCACCACTCGACGGCCTCGAAGCAGTCCTCCGGCACGACCGTTCACGATGTCGAGCACCAACGATGCAATCACTTCGGGATCGGGCAAACGGCCCTTCCCGGAATCGCCGCCCGCCAAAACACCGTCTTCGGGCTCCAAAATCATGACGCCCCGACGGCGCAACGTGGCCAGATTCTCCTGAACAGAAGGCTGTTCCCACATCTCGGTGTGCATCGCCGGACATAGCAACACGGGCGCGCGTGAAGCCAGCAGGGTTGCCGTGAGCAGGTCGTCGCTCAGCCCCATGGCGTAGCGAGCAATCACGTGAGCCGTAGCGGGGGCCACCACGATGAGGTCGGCGTGTTGACCGAGATACGTGTGGGGAATCGGCGTCGTAGGGTCGCCGTACAGCTTGGTCCGAGCAGGTTCGCTCGCGAGTGCCAGATCGGAAGAGCACAC
>CALAYR010000127.1 GCA_937894805.1 uncultured Acidimicrobiaceae bacterium
GGAGGGGGGGTTGGACGACTCGCAACTCTTGCAGGTGGAGCCGAGGGGGTAGTGCTGGTTCTGGTACGCGAGCTAGGGGTGGGTGGCTTCTTTTCCTGTAACAGTGGATGATTCAGAACAGGCCGAGTAGTCAATGGAGTTCGTGTTGCCACACATGCAATGCATTGATCCGCCGAAGCGTCATTTACTGTCTCGCAATATTGACAAATCCACGTCACCATGACCCTCCTGATTAGTCAACAAAATCTTGTGAGTTCAGCGTGCTACGACACTACAGGACTAGATATGAATCACAAGGAATAGATAGGCCAAATAGAAGCAAATGGACTTTGATTTATGTCCGTCAATCGACTATTCTCTCCATTGTGATTTCCCAATTAGTTTCTGAAGAAAACTTGGAAATGATTACAAGAAATCATCGTTTTGTGAACCGATCACTCGACCGTTGTTCACTATGAAAATACTTCCTTCTCGTTTGTTACTCCGGATGGCACGTGGCGGTCGAACGCAGTTCGTTCTGGTTCTTGTGATTGCCCTTATCGCCGTGGCCACTTGGTTCGGTTCAACTCCGAAAGCATTGTCGGTGTTGACTGTGGACGGCACTGCATTTTTGAACTCTTACCAATCGAATCCGTTACTAGTTCAGGGTTTAACCCTCGAACCCACAACGTCCGTTAGCTCGCTGGGTACATTCCTCGGCCTTCCCGCGCGTTCCAGTAATGGTTCGATAGAAGGCACTTCGGTTAACGGTGGGACGTTACTGCTGTCGCGAACGTGGTCTGGTGCGGTAGGCAATGTCAACTTTCGTGATCAGTCGGGACTGATGGCGTCGGCTGCAACAATTCGCACGGGCGACCAAAAGACAACGCTCGCCCAGGCATTTGTTACCGCATCGGGCGCGTGGATTGTTACGCAAGGCCAAAACGACACAGTTTTGGCTACCAATTTTTCCAACACAAAGGATTTGATTCTTGGAATTGAGTCAGGTGTAAGGCCCACAGTCTCGAACTTGAGAACCGCTTTTATGGTTGCTCCCGCTCTGAGAGTTGGCTCGAAGGCAAACGGTAAAGCCGTTGGTGGTGCCGGATTTAGGGCCGGCACCATTGCGGCAAGTGCTTCCTCGCTTTGGGGTATTCAGTCTGATGGAACCTTGATGCGACTCAATGGAGTCGAAAGAGCCAATGTCGCCAAGGTCAATGACGGTGGAGAGCTCAATTCAAATCCAAGTATGAGTTGTGTCGTCTTGGCAAATTCAAGGGGTCTTTCCTCTTTTAGCGAAACGCAGGCAGCTGAAAAGGATGAGCCATTTAGTCAGCAAGATTTTGTTAACCCAAAGTTGGGTGCAATCCAGCCCGTTCGTTCGAACGGAAATCAAATTTCTTATTTGTACACAACCGATCAAAAAACTGAATTAGTTACAGTCAACGTCGAATCCAATTGCCAACTATCAACCCCGAAAGTGACCAAGCTGCCCGCCCTGGCATCATCAGGTGTAGTCGCTGCGTGGGAGTGGAGTAATCACGACGAAATCGTTGTCGGATTAAGTCGTCCTTCGATGTCCTTTCAAAGTTTCAGCACGGTGAATGGCAAGCCAAGTAAGGTGGCGCAAAACGGACCAATTGCCCTTAAAGACAGTCCAGTTGGCGTTCGTAGTGACCTTCAATTTGCGGGTTTTTCAACTGGGTACATCGTAAATGACCCTGCCGCGAGCCAGGTCGCGGTGGTGGCTTT
>CALAYR010000128.1 GCA_937894805.1 uncultured Acidimicrobiaceae bacterium
CGACCGTCACCACGCCACTCTTCAACGTCGAAGTGCCCATCGTGGCGCACGAGTTAGCCGACCCCGAAAAGGGCTCGGGTATCGCGATGATCTGTACGTTCGGTGACACCACCGACGTCACGTGGTGGCGTGAACTCCGCCTACCAACGCGAGCACTCATTGGCCGTGACGGTCGCTTCCTCCCATCGGCCGAATTTGGTTCTGACAGCTGGCCCTGCACCAACGTGGCGCAAGCCAATGAGCACTACGCCGTCCTGGCGGGCAAGAGTGCCAATCAGGCGCGTACCGCCATCGTGGAACTACTCACCGCGAGCGGCGCCCTGCTCGGCGAGCCCCGTCTCATTACGCACCCCGTCAAGTTCTACGAGAAGGGCGACCGACCACTCGAGATTGTCACGTCGCGTCAGTGGTTCGTGGCCACCATGCCCCACCGCGAAGCGTTGTTAGCCCGTGGCGAAGAGTTGACGTGGCACCCCGACTTCATGAAGCACCGCTACAAGAGCTGGGTCGAAGGTCTCAACGGTGACTGGTGCATTTCACGTCAGCGTTACTTCGGTGTGCCCTTCCCGGTCTGGTACACCATTGACGGCGACGGCATTATTAACTTCGACGCCCCGATTGTCGCTGACGTCGCCTCTCTCCCTATCGACCCGTCGAGTGATTGCCCTCCCGGTTTCACTGAGTCGCAGCGAGGCATGTCTGGTGGATTCAGTGGCGACCCCGACGTCATGGACACTTGGGCTACCAGCTCGCTGACCCCACAGATTGCCGGGCGCTGGGGCACCGATCTCTTCGACCGCGTCTTCCCGATGGACCTTCGGCCCCAAGCGCACGAAATCATTCGCACGTGGCTTTTCTCGACGGTGGTCCGAAGCCACCTCGAGTTCAATTCACTCCCCTTTACCAACGCCGCCATTTCCGGTTGGATCTTGGACCCTGACCGCAAGAAGATGTCCAAGTCTGTGGGCAACGTCGTTACCCCAATGGGCTTGCTCGATACCCACGGCTCGGATGCTGTGCGGTACTGGGCTGCGTCTGGTCGTCCGGGCACGGACACTGCTTTCGATGAAGCACAGATGAAGATTGGCCGTCGTCTGGCGATCAAGATTTTGAACGCCTCGAAGTTTGCGCTGGGTCGCCTCGAAGGGGCGCCGATTCCTTCGGTCGACGCCATCACCGAACCGCTGGACGTTGATCTGATGGCGCAGCTCGCCACGTTGATTGACGAGACCACTCGCGCCTTTGAGCAGTACGACTACGCGCGGGCATTGGAGCGCACCGAGCAGTTCTTCTGGAGTTTCTGTGACGACTACATCGAACTCGTCAAGATCCGCGCTTACAGCGAAGATAACCCCTCCGGTTTGGCGTCGGCCCGGGCCGCACTGGCTACTGCGTTGTCAGTACTCCAGCGCCTCTTCGCCCCCTTTCTCCCCTTTGTCACCGAAGAGGTGTGGAGTTGGTGGCATCAGGGTTCCGTGCACGTGGCCGCATGGCCAACACGCGACGAACTGCCTGACACCACTAACCACGTCGCGGTCTACGGACCCGTGTGCGAAATCTTGACCGCAGTGCGCCGCGAAAAGACCGAGGCCAAAGTCTCGATGCGCACCGAAATCGAGTCACTGGTTGTGACTAATGATGCTGGGTTTATCGCTGCCCTGCGTCTTGCCGAAAACGATCTCCGCGACGCCGGGGCCGTACGTGCGGTCACTTACGTCGAGACCACCGATGGCGCTAAGAGTGTCGCGGTGACTTTCGTTCCCGCAACCTAACGAACGATTTCTCCAGTCGCAGCGCTACGTACATTCACCGCATCGCGAGTCACGTCGTAGAAGGCGAACTGGCGGTAGCGGCGCGTCAGCGCGCGCGCTTCATTGCGAGTGAGACCAAAGAGAGCCAATCCCGATTCATTCCATTCACTCGATGCGGGATCACGTCCTTCACTGCGCAGCCAGGACCAACCGTGCAACACGGCTTCCCCTTCGAGGAGCGTGAGTCGCGCGACATTCTCGTCATTCGAGAGGAGCGTGCTTAGGGGATTGAAGGGCGTGATTACCACGAAGGGGCCGACTTCGGCCGCCACGTCGAGAGGAAGCTTCCACTCCCCCTCATGCTCAATGCGTAGATCGGTCGGAGGCGCTTGGTAGGCCGTGGCCAACGTGGACGGTACGGGGGGAATATTCGCAGACGGCTGGGCGACGGCCCACTCGGCAAAGGCCACCGCCGCCCTCGTCGTTGCGGTCGTGCGCGGTGAGTGCGACAGGTCGTAGGCGTGCTGGGTCAACGGCAGTTCAACGTGCCACAGCGGCGCATCGGCGCCCACGATGGCGCGATACCGAGAAGCGAACGTACGCGCCACGTTGTAGTCGACCAAGGTGTCGCTCTTACCCTGCAACAACAAGAAGGGGGGAGCGTCGGGGGCAATCCGATGAATAGGCGAGGCCTTTTCGAAGACTGCGGGGTGCTCGGCCATTGAGAGACCCATCACACTCTCTTCGAGCAAAATCTTCAGACCTCGATTGTGTGAACGCCACGTCGCGTGATCAGCCGTCATATCCAAGACGCCGTAGAACGAGATGCACCCCTTAACGGTGAGGTCCGTACTGTCGGGTGCATTACTTGGACGCCACTCTTCACTATTTCCGATGAGGGCCAGGAGTGAGGCAAGGTGACCGCCAGCCGATCCGCCGGCCACCACGATGCGTTCCGGGTCACCGCCGTAGGCCGCGACCGTTCGCTTAACCCAGGCCAGCGCTTGACGGGTGTCTTCAATCTGGGCGGGCCAACGATTCGTCGGTGAGAGGCGATAGTTGATTGCCACGACGAGCCAGCCCCGACGAGCGAACTCGAACAACATGGGCCGTGCCTGCTCTCGCTTGTCGCCGTAGACCCACGCTCCGCCGTGTACGTAGAACAACACGGGCCGGCGTAAGCCACTGCGTGTGGTGCTCATGAGGTCGAGACGATTGCGCCGGTCAGTTCCGTACGGGATGTTGCGAATAACGCGAACGTCACGGGACCGGATTGGCAGGATCGCTAGCGAGCGCCACCAGCGCGTGAAGCGATCTGGCAACACGGCGAAGGGATCGAGGTGGAAAGGACCTGAAGTGGCCATACCCCGAGCCGTCGCGCGTCGTGCCGCAAACCATGAAGCGATGAGGACAAAACTGCCAACCTCCACGAAGACGATTTCCAGGAACCAGACGACTCGGACCCAACCCGTCGGCACACCCCACCAGAACATAAATCCAAGCCAGGCCGCCTGCGCTAATGCCGTTACGGTGGCGAGCTCTCCGGCGGGCCAACCTACGACGAAGGCCAGCATGGCCAAAGGACCACGCCGTGTGGGACGAAGAGCCGTGGCCGTGGCCAAGGCGAAGAACGTAGAAACGAGGAGCGCTAACCAGATCATCCCCTCATTCTGACGGAGGCACGCCACCGACCAAACATCCGTAGGCTCATGGCGTGACGGAATCGACCTACCAGCTCCCCGAAAACCTGCAAAAACTTAAGGGCACCATTGGCATTTGGACTCCAACGGCCGACACCACTCCCGCGAAAGAAACGGGATCAATCGCCCGGCGTGCCCAAAACGCTGGCTTCTCCGCCCTGTGGGTTCCTGAAGCCTGGGGACGAGAAGTTTTCGTCAACTCCAGCCTCATGCTCGCCGGGGCCGATGAGATCATCATCGCCACCGGCATTGCGAACATCTGGGGACGTGACCCGGTGGCGGCCTCCGCGGCGAGCAAGACGCTGAATGCCGCCTACGACGATCGGTTCGTCCTGGGCCTTGGCGTGAGTCACAAGCCGCTCGTTGAACGACTCCGTGGTCACGAGTATGTCGGTCCCGTCGCCGCCATGCGCGCCTACCTCGAAGCGATGCGAGACGCGCGCAACTTCTCCGTCGAGGGGCGACTACGAACTAGCACCGTTATTGCCGCACTGGGACCAAAGATGTTGGCGACGGCCGCCGAGCTTGCCGACGGAGTCCACCCGTACCTCGTAACGCCCGAACACACGGCCGTCGCTCGCGCTGCCATCGGTCCAGCGAAGTTTGTGGGTGTCGAACAGGCCATTGTTCTTGGTCACTCTCGTGAGGAGTTTCTCTCCCGCGCCCACGAGTACCTGCAGCTCTACACCGGTCTCGACAACTACCGAAACTCGTGGCGACGCTTGGGATTCACCGACGAAGACTTTGTACGCGGCGGCTCAGATCGCCTGTGCGACGCCATGGTTATCCATGGTGACGAAGCCACCATTCTCGAGCGCACGCAGGAGCACTTTGAAGCGGGTGCCGATCACGTCTGCTTACAGTTCCTAAACAGCGACATGACCGTGACACCTTTCGAGGATTGGGACCGTCTGGGATCGGCGCTCCCAGCATGAGTCCCGCAATCAACATCCAGCATCACTACCCCGTTACCGTGGAACAACTCTGGAGCGAACTCGAACAGATTGATCGCCACGTTTTGTGGATGGCCGACGCCGAGAAAATCACCTTCACCACACCACAGGAGCGGGGTCTCGGCACAACATTTACGTGCCTAACCAAGGTCGGGCCGATCTCACTGACCGACGTCATGACGATTACGTCGTGGGAGGCGCAACGCTCCATGGGGGTGCGCCACAGTGGCATAGTGACCGGAGAGGGCCTCTTTACGCTCCAGTCGTCCGAGTCTGGCTCGACGTTGACGTGGTCCGAAACGCTGGCCTTCCCCTGGTGGATGGCGGGGAAACTCGGAGAGATCGTGGCCAAACCCATTCTCACCGCCCTGTGGAAGGGCAATCTTCGGCGGCTAGCCACGTTGTTCTAGATGTTTATTCTATAAGAATAATTATTATTCACTTTGGAATGGCTTTTGCCTCTATCGTCTTAGTTCTTGAGTAGTTCATATCGACTCATACTTGCGGGGGCAAAATAATGACGATTGAGGCAACACCACGTGTCGCGCGCCAACCAATCTCTCGGGATGTCATTCTCGACCACTCGATTGCGCTGCTTGCCGAGAAAGGTGTTACTAATTTTCGCCTCAAGGAGCTAGCGCAACGACTTAACGTAACGATTCCCAACCTCTATCGCTACTTCCAAGACCGCGAAGCGATCATTAAAGCAACCTACGTGCGGGCTCAGATTCGAGATGCCGAACTGCTGTGCGCCGTTATTAATGCAACGACTGATTCGCTCACGGCGGACTCCGACTTCACTGCCACCATCGCCAACTTCTGGCCGGCCATGCTCTCAAGCGCCGCTGAGGAGCAACGATTCGTGCGCTTCAAAGCTCTGGCGACTATTCACGATGCCCAGGTCTACGACGCAGAAGCGCCCCCGCTGAACGAAGTTCACGTCGCCACCACTCGACTCTTCCGACAAGCGCAAGTGCTTGGCCTCATTGACGCGTCGATCAACCCAGAAGTACTGTCACTCTGCATTCGCAGCATGGTTCTCGGCATGGTCCTCCGTGACTTCGGCGACAACGTCAACGTTTCCGACGAGGAGCTGACAGCTGTGGTTGGACGCTTCTACCAATCGGTCTTGGCTAAATAGTCCGGCCGTCCGGCCCAATAATCACGACGCCAGACCTACGTCGAAAGGGTGCGGTGAGCAGGCGACCAATGACTGCCCCGGTGAACAAGATGGCCACCTGCACGGCCCCGTAGAGCAACCAGCCGAAGAAGAGGTAGTAGAGGGTTGTCCCGGCCAGACCCCACAGAATGCCGTGGTTGAGCGCGAGCTGAAAGCCCACGATCGTTGGCACTACGTTCAGCAACGTCGCTAGCAGTGGTCCGAAAATGATGGTACCCATGCGCCGGCGAACGCCGAGTAGGACTCCGAACACGAGACTGCTCCCGATCCACAGGTGCCACCACCGCGGTGTCAGGGCGAGATTTTGCAGCATGGCCATCCAGCTGACCGACTGGATAGTGGCCCAGATCACCAGGATCAACCCAACGGGGCCCCGAGACTGCTCTCGCACACGAAGAACTACCGATTGCCTCATGACTTCAACTTAGTGACCTTGACAACCGAATGACTGTCGTTCGCCGGTACGCTCAACCGGTGAGTTCAATCTTGGCGATTCTCGGTTCCGGAGAAATTGCACCCAACATGGTCAAGGTCCACCGCGAACTTTTCGCTCGCCTTGAGACCGTTGACGCGGTATTTCTTGACACCCCTTTTGGCTTCCAGGAAAATGTCCCGCAGCTCTCGGAAAAGATTCAGACATACTTCGATACGTCACTGCAAGTCTTGATGAAGGCTGCGAGCTTTTGTAATTACGAGCGCTCGAGCGACCTCGAGCGGACCCAGTTCATTCAAAACGTGAGTGCGGCCAACTACGTCTTCGCTGGTCCCGGCAGCCCGAGTTACGCGCTACACCAGTGGTCGCCGATCGAACTAGGGGCGACCCTACGTCGCACTCTGGAACAGAACGGCATCGTCTGTTTTTCCTCGGCCGCTGCTCTAACGCTCGGTTCTCACACTGCTCCCATCTACGAGATCTACAAAGTTGGTGCCGAGCTGGCTTGGTTGCCCGGACTCGATGTCTTGTCACAGGCCGGACTCCGCGCCGCTGTCATCCCCCACTACAACAATGCCGAAGGTGGCAACCACGACACCAGCCGCTGTTACATCGGCGCCAACCGCCTCGCCCAAATGGAAGCGCTCCTTCCCGACGATGTGGCCATCTTCGGCGTCGACGAGCACACGGCGGCCATCATCGACCTCGATGCCGACACCGTCACTGTTCGCGGCCGCGGCAACGCCTGCTGGCGCCTGGGCGGTGTCGAGCGAGTTCTCGCCAACGGCACGACGGTGGCCTTGAGTGAACTCCGCAACGTCCCGCTAGCCCCTCGTACTCACATCATCAGCGAGGTAGTGCCACTCGAACAGTCGCCGCAGGCTCTTGGTGAGCTCATTGCCCGTAACGGGGAGGGCGCCCTCGAGGCGCTCAGCACCCTGGTGGCCCTGGCGACTTCCGGGGGGCCGGGACGAGTCGACCCTGCACCACTCATCGATGCGGTCCTCGTGGCTCGTGCCAACGCCCGCGCTGCGGGCCAGTACGAGCTCAGCGACCAGCTCCGCGACGCCATTTTGACCATCGGCGCCGAAGTGAAAGATGGCCCGAACGGGGCCACGTGGCACTTTCGAGACAATCTGTAAGTACGGTTAGAGCCATGGGTCTCTATCGTCGCTATCTCGCTCCAATCCTCGTTGACACGGCGTGTTCGCCTAAGGCGCTCGGCAAGTGGCGCGCCAAGTGTGTTGAGGACCTCACTGGAGAGGTCGTTGAAATTGGATTCGGCGCCGGCCGCAACTTGGCGTTCTACCCCAGCACGGTTAGCTCGCTCACCGCCGTTGAGCCTTCGACGGGAATGCGTCAGCGCGGCGCCAAGCGCATCGAGACATTTGCCGCCCCGTTTCATTGGGGCGGCCTTGATGGACAACACCTCGACTTGGCCGACAACGCCTACGACGCCGCTGTCGTGACCTTCTCTCTCTGTACCATTCCCGATCCCGCTTTGGCGCTACGCGAACTCCGACGCGTGGTTCGCCCCGGTGGTGAACTGCGCGTCCTCGAACACGGTCTCGCCCCTGACCCCGGTGTCGCCAAATGGCAGCACCGACTCGACCCCATCGAGAAAGTGATTGCCGATGGTTGCCACCTCACCCGTGACTGCGTCGCGCTCGTGGAGGCGAACGGTTGGACGGTGACGTCGAAGTACCAGCGCTTCGCGCCAGGACCTAAGCCGTGGAGTTACCTCACAAGCCTGCGGGCCAACTAGCTATGACGCTGCGAGTAGTAGTTGTCGGGGCTGAGTCCACCGGAACTACCACTCTGGTCACTGCATTGACGGAGATCTATCGTCAGCGCGGAGCTGACTTCTCAGCCACCCAGTGGGTCCGAGAATTTGGCCGCGACATGTCTTTCATCAAACTTGAACGACTCCGTGCGCGTGAGCCGTTGGCCACTATGGATGATCTGGTCTGGACCGATGAGGACTTTGTTGAAATTGCGCGAGAACAAAATCGCCTCGAAGACGAAGCCGCCGCCCAGTCTGGTCCACTCCTGGTGTGCGACACCGATGCATGGGCCACAGTCATTTGGCAGGAGCGCTACATGGGTCATCGCACACCCGAGGTGGAGACGCTCGCTCAACACGCTCCCCGAGCGCTCTACATACTGACCACCGACGAGGGCGTCCCCTTCGAAGCCGATGAAATCCGTGACGGCGAGCACCTACGAGAGGGCATGACGAAACGTTTTCGTGAGTGCCTCGAGAACCAGTCCGTTCCCTTTATTGAGCTAGATGGTCGTGACCTTGACCGGCGAGTTCGACTCGCCGTTGCCGCCATCGACGAACTGTTAGGCCTCTAACTCCACGAAGTGGACCATGCGCTGGTAGGAGTTACCGAGCTCATCTTGGAGAATGCACGCGACGTTCTCGTCACCCGTACCGAGCTGCAGCGTGGTCTGAGGATCAATCTCTACTTCAAAGGTCCAGCCTTCAGGGAGATTCAAGCGCCCGCCGAGTTCGTGGAGCGTGTCGAGCGTCTGAGTCGGGTCGACGTAGTGGGCGTAGGCCTGCAGAATGCAGCGCTGTCCGTCCGGTGTCACCAAGTAGTAGCGGGGCTGGTGGGCCGCAAACTCCCAGAAGTTGTCACGGTGGACGAAACGGTCGGTGTAGTCAATACGGTCGGGCGGCGTATCGCCAAAGCGGACGGTTGCGGCAAGGAACATGGTGAGCTCACCAAACGTCTTGGTGGGTGCCGTGGCGCGCATGCCCGCCTCGAGAGCGTCGAAGGTCCAGAAGCGAGGTCCATTCATGAAGGCGATGAATGCTTCGTTCTCCTCGGCAACTTTCTGTGGATCGATCGCGTTGAACTGTTCCGGTGGGCAGTCGTTAAAACCCATCGTGTTCCATACTTCGGCCACGAATCCTTCATCGTCTTTCTTCAAGAGCAAGATCTCGCCGTAACGAACGTTGCGCAGTTCAGTGATGCGCGCGTAGTTCGCACCCTTAGTCGAAGCTGAGATGTTGGTGATGCTCATGATTTTCCCCCTGGAATGAACTATTGACAAAATCTATGCCAATTGTTCATTCCGCGCAAGTATCCCAATTTCCCGCTAACTTTCTCCCCATGACAACCACCATTGCAACCTTGCTCGAAGGCGCCCTCGAAGGTCGCCGTCTCCTCGAACACCCCTTCTACCGACGCTGGGAAGCCGGCGAACTGAAGGATGGTGAACTGAAGGGCTACGCCGAGCAGTATCGCTACTTCGAAGCCAACCTCCCCGTCTTCCTGGCCGAGCTTGCTGCTCGTCTGCCCGAAGGCGCCGCGCAGGCCGCCATTGTCGACAACCTCCGTGACGAAGTTGCCAACCCTTCACACCTCGAACTCTTCGAGTCGTTTGCCGCAGCCTTCGGTGCCACCGATGCGGCGATCTCGCCAGCCATGGCCGCACTTGTCGACGAGTACCGCGCCGTCTTGAACGAGGGCGACGTTGCAGCCATCGCCGGACTCTTGGCCTACGAAGCACAGGGTGCCGCCATCGCCGACAGCAAGGCCGAAGGTCTTCGTCGCCACTACGGTGCCGACCAGGACGCCACCAAGTTCTGGGATGTTCACGGAACCGTTGAGGCCGACCACGCCACCTGGACCATGGACGGGCTCGCTTCCTTGAACGGCGACACCCAGGTCATCAGCCTCGGTGCCCGTCGCATCGCGGACGCCTGGTGGAACTTCTTGACTGAGCGCGAAGAACTCGCTGCCGCATAGCTTTCCCTTGCAAGGCCCCCGTTAGCTCCCTGCGAGCTGGCGGGGGCTTTTGTTTTCTACGATGGTCTCGTGAACCCTGAGCCCACGATCGAAGAACTGCGAGAAGAAGTGGTGCAACTAAAGGCCGAGTTAGCGCGCGTCCGCGAAGAACTGCGCCGCGTCCGGCGTGATAACCACGAGACTCCGCCTCACTATCTCTAACCAGACCGCCGACCCGACGTTCACCTGTTAACGGCCAGCGAAGTCTCCCCAACTTGAAATTTGCCTGGTCGTAGAATCCACGGGTGATTAAGTATCTGGGATCTAAGCGTCGTCTGATCCCCGCCCTCGGTGACATCTTCACCGCATCGGGGGCCACGTCCGCGCTCGACCTCTTCACCGGCACCACTCGCGTGGCCCAAGAGTTCAAACGCCGCGGAGGACTTGTTACTGCCGTCGATCTCGCCCGCTACTCGGACATTTTTGCTCAGTGCTACATCGCTCTAGATGGAGACTCAATTGATACGAGAGAGTTGGACGACGCGCTAACTCATCTCTCAACTCTCGCCCCCGAACCGGGGTACTTCACTCAAGTGTTCTGCGAGGAGTCCCGCTTCTTCCAGCCTTTCAACGGGGCCCGAATTGACGCCATCCGTAACGCAATTGAGGCTGATTACAAAGACTCCCCCCTCTACCCCATTCTCCTCACCAGCCTGATTGAAGCGGCCGATCGAGTCGACTCGACGACCGGCGTACAGATGGCCTACATCAAGCAGTGGTCACAGCGAAGTCATAATGAACTCTCACTGCGAGTACCCGAGATGTTGTCAGGTGTTGGGCGAGCGGTTAAGGGTCGCGCGGAGGAGCTCGTTAATTCTTTGGGACCGTTCGATCTCGCCTACCTCGATCCGCCTTACAACCAGCATCGCTACGTCACCAACTATCACATCTGGGAAACATTGGTCGAATGGGATGCCCCGGAGTACTACGGCGTGGCCTGCAAGCGAATCGACTCACGCGATGACTCGACCAAGAGCGTCTTTAATTCCAAGCGCGCCATGCCGCCAACCTTGTTTCAGACCATTCAGTCGGTCAACGCCGAAGTGGTGGTTCTCTCGTATAACAACGAGTCGTGGGTTTCCGTGGAAGACCTTGAGGCGGCCTGCAGCGTCCACGGACACGTGGTGCAGTTGGCCTTTGACTCGAAGCGCTACGTGGGGGCCCAGATTGGCATCCATAACCCGAGTGGCAAAAAGGTGGGTGAGGTCTCCCACCTGAGAAACCTGGAATACGTGATTTTGGCCGGACCTAAGAAGTTGGTTGAGCGCATGGCTGCAGCGGTCAGCGATTCCACTGTCATGCCCACCGCTTAAAAAGCGAAATCCCGGCCTGCTTTCGCAAACCGGGACTTCATTATTGGTGGCGGGGACAGGATTTGAACCTGCGACCTTCGGGTTATGAGCCCGACGAGCTACCAGACTGCTCCACCCCGCGTTGGAATAACCACCCTACTCCAGGGGCCGGCATAGTGCAAATGGGGGCGCCAGATCAGTGCGAGAGGCGACCAGTGGCGGGGCTTTAGGGCTGGGCCGCAGCACGCCCTGCGGTGGGGCGTGTAGGACTTCGTGACTAGCGTCATAGGCGTGCCACTACGTCAACCAATACTCGACGCCGCAGTCAAGGAACTGCAGGAATTTTCCGAAGCGGGATTTCGTGTGACCCGCGTAGCCGAAGTAGCCGGTTGCGTTGTAAGTGTCCTCTATCACCACTTTGACAACCGCGAAGGGTTAATCGATGCGGCCCTCATCGAGATCATGCGTCGCGAGAGTGAAGAAGTGGCCACCATGTACCGAGAGATCGACTCGATTCTCGGTGGGGTGACCACGATTGAACAGGCCTTCGAAACGTACGTTCGCGTTACCCACGGTCCAGGGGGTCAAGTGCGGCGAGCACTGGACGCCCAAATTCTGACGGCCGTCCAAACTCGACCATCCGTTCAACGAGCCTGGGAGGAACTCTCCTCCACCGTGCAGTCGGCCAATGAGCACCTACTCAGCGAACTGGTCCGGCGAGGCTTCATCGACTCATCGCTCGACATTCCAACGATGGCACTATTGATGCGTGGTCTGGATTTCTCTCGCACTCTCGAAGAGTCAGTCGCGCAACCCACCGTTACGTTTGAACGATGGGTTGCCGTGATGCGCCTGTTCGCGTCGCGAATATTGGCGCCGCGTTAGTTCTTTGCCGTTAAGGCCGCCTGCGCCTTGCGCAGCAGCTGACCCATCTTGTCAATAGACGCTTGGTATCCAGCCAGGTTGCCGGCCTTCAGCTGGGCCTGTGCCTGGGAGTAAGCCGAGGAAGCTTCCGCCAAGTACGTTTGGGCCGTTTCGCCGGTAGTCCCGCCGCCACCTCCGCCAGACACGTTCCCGCCGAGCACGTCACTAAGTGCTGCCTGGAGGGTTGTCTCAATGGCCACATCTTGGTTAAAGACGGCAATGACGTACTTCAGCTGTGGCAGTGGGGTGGTGGCGTTACTGACGTACAGCGGACGAACGTACAGGATTGACTTCTGCAACGGAATCATCAAGTTGTGACCGAGTAGCACCTTGGATCCATGTTGGTCCAACGGCGTGATAATCGAAGAGACTCGTGCGTTCTGATTTATTTCGGCGTTGGCCTGAATCGGTCCCGTAACCGACGTACCGCGAGGAGTCACGTAGGCGTGGAGCTGTCCGTAGTTATCTGGGTCGCTCGTTGCCACCAAGAAGGACGTCATTCCATTCACCGTCGCCGCGGCACCGGCAGGGACGTATGTGGTCATCAGCGTCAGTTGCTGACGCGAAGAGTTCGGCAGGGCCATCACTTGGTACAGAGGTTCCATCTGTGATGTCGTTCGTGATACCGCTGCGCCCACCTTGTTGGTTACTACCGTCTGCGTCAAAGCCTGCTTCGGGCTTCCGGCGCCAGTGGTCGGTGAGATCTGCCAACGGTCAGAGGCCGTGTAGAAGGCCGCGGGTGAGGAGATGTGATAGCGACCCCACATGGATGCCTGGACCGCGAAGAGGTCTTGGGGGTAGCGCAGGTGCGAACGAATGGCGGCCGACATGTCCGTGAGGGGGTGGAAGAGCGTCGGAAAGGCCGCACGATACGCCATCAGCATTGGATCAGTTGGATCAAAGGCGTACATCGTGACCGAGCCGTCGTAGGCGTCAATAACGACCTTGACGGAATTGCGTACATAGTTGAAGTTGGTCGGGAGTCCGCCAGACTGTGAAGTCTGTTGGGTCGCCGCGTTTTCGCTGTAGGGATACTTTGAAGACGTGGTGTAGCCGTCGAGAACGTAATTCACTCGGCCGTTAGCCAAGACCGCGTAGGGGTGGCTGTCGAAGGTTAAGAACGGTGCCGCCTTCTTCGCCATGCTCTCAACGTCACGTTCAAATATCATGCGACTCTTCGTACCAATCTGGCTCGAAATCCAGAGGTTCAAATCTTGGAATCGCAGGGCAAAAGCGGTACGGCGGAGCAGGCCGCTCATCTCGACACCACCCTTACCGGAGTAGTGCGAGGCAACTGGCGTTCCGAGCTGCGTCTTGTAGTCCAGCTCCTTCTGCTTCGTGTTCGCAACAATCCAGCCTGGATCATTGATACCGAAGTAGACCCCGGGAGTGGTGAGGACGGGTAGTCCGTCCGATGAGACAGGTGGGACGTTCTGAACAGAGAAAATGGGATTACCGGTCTGTGGGTCAAACGTGTTGGCCGGCGAGATAGCCATGCCATAGCCGTGGGTGTACTCGAGGTGCTGGTTGACCCAACTCCGTGCCGGCAAGTTGTTTTGGTTCAGCTGACGGGCACCCACCAGCATCGGCGTTACTTTGCCATTAACGACGTAGCGGTCAACGGCGAGGGAAGTGAAGGTGTAATAGGACTGGATGGCCTGACGGCGCTGAATCGTTTCAAGTGCAATGTCAGCGGCGGGGTCCCAGAGTCGGACATTGTTCAGAGTCTCGGCACTGGCCTGGAGTTCCGCAGGCGTGACTGTTGTCACCCCTTCGAAGCCTTCTCGTGACACATTGTTGATGCCAAAAGCTCGACGAGTGGCGTCAATATTGTGCTGAATGTAAGGAACTTCGAGCGAAACTTCTGAAGGCTTCACCTTGAACGTCTGAATGACGCGGGGGTAGATCACACCCGTAGTGAGGGAAACAACGACCCACAGAACGGCAGCCAGCGCCGGCAGAGACCAGCCTCGTCGCGCAATATTGGCCAGCAGTAGTCCTGCGACAAAGAGTGAAATCCAAAAAAGGATTGAAAGGGCGGGCATTCGAGCGTGGACGTCGGCGTACGTCGCTCCTTGCACATAGCCGTTCGACTCAGTGACGAGCGCGTAGCGAGCGTAGACGTACCCAAATGCCTTGAGGATGGCAATAATCGCCAAGAGGACGCTGAGGTGGACCTTCACCTGAGGGCTCACACGTGGCGCCACGCGGGCAGCACGAATACCACCGTTGAGGTAGTGGAAGCCAGCCGTAATGATCGTGATCGCAATCATGGAGGACAGCGCCCACGTGATGATGAAGCGAATGAAGTCCAATCTGAATATGTAGAAACCAACGTTCTTGTGGAAGATGGGGTCAACGGAGTTAAACGTTTGGGCGTGGGCGTAGAGGAGGTAGTCCTGCCAGTGAGGCAGCGCAGAGAGACCAGCAATGGCGGCGACCACGAGAGCAATCAGCGCGTACACCCGGCGGGCGTAGGGGCGGACGAGCTGTTGATACCAGCGGATGAGTTCATCCTCGGGCTCAAAGGTCAAGTCACGGGCGCCGAATCGAGCGGCCAGCAGCAAATTGGCAAAGAGAACGACAAAGAAGGCGAGACCAAAGACGAAGACCAGCCCAATTTTGATTGAGAGCAGGCCGGTAAAGACGCCGCCTTGGCCAATCGAGCTGAACCAGAGGGAGTCGGTCCACAACACTGCCCCACTCCGGAGGAAGGTCAGGAGAAAAAATCCTAGGAACAGGACTATTGCCCCAATCCCACGACGGCGGGTAAGGGGGGATTTAAAGGACGCTAAATCATCAGGGCTTCGCACACGGGAAGCCTAGAGCCAGTTAGGCCGGAACTACCGCGCAGCTACAGCCCGCGTGTAGCGGGGGGTGAGGCTGTCCACTAGGGAAGTTTTGACCGGCGAGATGCATACCGGAGCTGGCATCCAGCTTGCAGGCATCACACGGGTCGTCGCTCGGTGAGATAACCATGCGAACCTGAGTACCTTCACACGCGGCGATGACACCAACGTTGAAGGCACGGCGGGCAATGTCACCACAGAGGCGCTCAACACGCGCACCGCGCCACTCTTTATAGGCCGCATTGGCCCGCTCTGAGCCATCATCATTGCCATCGGCCTGTACGCGCTTGCGTAGGGCCAGCGCCAGCGTGATGCCAAGATCTGTCGCACATTCGTCGACCGCACCGAAACCAGCCAAATCACCAGAGACTCCGGCCACGCTGGCAGAGAAGTCCACACCGGCCCTCGCGGCGGCGCGAATCGACTCGGTGGCCGCAGCCACGTATCGACTGCGCTGCTCGCTCTCGTCGCCCATTTGATCGGTAATCATGCCGTGTACGCCACGCAGGCGATCAATCATGATGTTCTGATCATCCTGAAGCGCCCGCTTGACGTGGCGCACCAGTTCGCTGAGGTGCGGGGCGAGAGCGGCCTCGCGCTGGAGAAAGAGTTCGTCGTCGGGAGTTACCGGCGTCGTAGCGACCTTGGGTGCGCGCTTGGCTGGTGCCGGCTCACTGCCCTTTTCTTCGTGTGTTGAGGCCCGGAGACGGGCGAAAATCTCACCAACGACATCGCTGGAAGGTGCCACGTCAACATCGGGGACGAGCGTGGGGGTATTGGCGCGCGCCTTAACGGCACCCTTATCTACCGCGGGAATACGCGATGGCGCGCTCGGGGTGGCCGTGGCCAAGTCCTCCGGAGTGACAGCCGGCGCCTCGGGCACGGGACGCAACGGCACATCTTTGAGCAGTTCTTCTTCCGTTGGCTCGGGACCGGTGGGGCGATGACGGAGCGCTTCGATGGCCGCGGCCCGCGCACCTTCGTCGGAGCTCATGAGTCCACCAAGCACTTGATCGACTGACTCTCGCACGGAGCTCACCGAGGCAGTGAGTACGTCACGGGCAGCACGAAGCTGTTCGATTTGAACATTTAAGGCCTTGCGCTTCACCATAAGGTCGTTCAGAATTTGACGACGAGCTTCGTTGGCTTGCTCGATAACGGCTCGGCCTTGCTCGCGCGATCGATCAATAATGGCCTCACCATTAATACGGGCTGAATCTTCGAGGCGTTGTGCCGCGGCGCGTGCCTCTTCATCTTTTTGCTGAGACTGCACCTCAGCCTCGTTCATGATGCTGAGCGCACGCGCCTGCGCTTCGACGATGAAGTTCGTCGCACGTTCTTGGGCCTGCGTGAAAATCTGCGTTGAACGCTCCTGGCCCTCGGCCGTTACGCGGCTCGCCTCATCATGGGCCGCTCGCAAGATGGCGGCCGACTGTGATCCCAACGCGGCGGCGAGCTGGGCTTCATCGAGCACGGGGTTTTCGGCGCGGTGAAGGGCATCGGCCAACTTCGACTGGACGTCTTGGAGCCGCTTCTCCAGCAAGCCGACCTCGCGGCCAATACCTTCGAGGAAACTACGAACTTCATCAGGGTCAAAACCCTTGCGAACCATTCGAAAGTTGGCGTTGGTCACGTCAATACCCGAGTGACGGTTCGGCGACAGTGTGCGGCGATCGTCCATAACGGCTCCAGCCTAGAGTTTGCCGGCCTAGAAATTTGGTTTCGTATAAGGAATGGGTGCGTCTCCGCCCATCTGCCGCAACTTGGCCAGCACCCGGGATAGGCGGTAGGCCCCAACGATCGTCAGTCTTCCGTTGGCGGCCCGACGAGCCTCCGTTGCTTGATTAACGGGCACCACAAAAATCGTTGCCCCGGCGGTGATGGCCGCTTCAGTCTTTTGAGCGATGCCGCCAATGTCACCCACCACGCCGTTCAGCGCTATTTCACCGGTCACCGCCACCTTGCGTCCACCACTCAGACTGCCGGAACTCATCTGGTCAATCAGGGCCAAAGTCATCGCCAGTCCGGCCGAGGGCCCCCCGATGTAATTCGTGTCAATCGTGACCTTGGCCGGGAAGTTGTAGGTCACCGCGTCGCTCAGGGCCAGGCCGATCCACGATTTGGCCACCGTGTGGATGCCCGCACACTCTGATACACCGAGACTCTTGGGCGGTTTCGACGTGGTTACCTTCACTGTTTTCGCTGCCTGGTAGCTAAAGACTCCGGCCCCTGAAATTTTGGCGTGCTCAACACTGGCGCTGATGGTGGACCCAGGTCGCAAGTCGTGCAGCACCCGAATGGCGGCACAACTATCTGTTGTTGCGACGCCGTTCAGCGAAACGATTCGGTCGGCAATCAGAATGCCGGCCCGCTTGCCAGGTCCGCCCTGAGTCGTGTCGTTCACGAGAGCCCCGTGAGCCTTGGCGGGAATCCGCCAACCGAGGGCCGTAAAGGCATTCAATTCGGCAGCATCCTTCGAACGCTCCATGTCCAGATAGCTCTGCCGATCAAAGTCGGCGAAGGAACTGCCCGTGGGCACGAGGGCCGAGAGCTCAACCATATTGTTCGCCCCACGCAACTCACCCCAGATGCGACTCAGTGCCGTCATCTGTTTCAACGAGACATCAACCATCATGAAGCCGGATTTGGTGGCGTGAGGGTGCGAAGCCGTCGCGACGCCCGAAATTGAAATCATCGGTGCGAGTGGTTGAGCGTCACCGGGCAAGATTGCGTACGTATTGACGTGAATCGAGTTGAGTAGCAACATCAGACCGGCGAGCACCGACGCCACCACCACGGTCCGTCGTTGCTTTAGCCAATTCGTACGCATAACCGTCCTTGGTGGGCACTGCAGGTGAGAATAGAACCATGCCACACGATGACGCCACGCTACCGGAGTCGTTCGCCGAAGAACTAGTCCGAGCCGGTTTTGACGGCAACGAACAGTCGCGAGCCACACTCATCGCCGCGCTTCACCACGAACTCCCCCGCGCGCGGTCGCTGGCCATTCGTGGTCTAGCCCGGCACCAGTGTGTCGATACCACCATGTTGCTATCCCTATTGCGTGACGCAAATTCCAACGTGCTCCGTGACACCTTGGAGGTCGTGGCAAAACTGGATGCGGTCGATGGCGAAATTACCGAGGCGCTCAATACTCTTCTCAGTCACGAAGATCCGCTCGTCGTGGAGGCCACCATCTTTGCGAGCGGCGAACTTGGCCTTGCAGCGCTCATTGATACTCTCAACCGACTTACGGCCTCACACGAGGACGCGAGATGCCGCGAAGCCGGCGTGATTGCCCTCGGGCAGATCGGTAGCGACCAGGGTCGCGATGCAATTCTGGCGGCCCTGCAGGACAAGCCCACCGTCCGCCGGCGCGCCGTGGTAGCCCTGTCATCGTTTGAGGGATCAGATATCGAAACAGCGCTCGACGCGGCCGCCCAAGATCGTGACTGGCAGGTTCGCTCGGCCGTCGAGCAGCTTCGTCGAGATCCCGACTAGACGTCGGTCGAACGCAACGCGCGGTGCAGCGTGTGTAGTTCGTTGAGGCATCGCAAGAGCCCACGAATCACGACTAAGTCGGGTTGCACCACGCTCGTACAGGCCACCCCCACCTCGTGAGCGAGGAGCTCGGGGAAGTCGTGGAGTTGCGCTACACCGCCAACCACGTGGATTCCTCGAACGGAGACATCCTGCGAAAGATCCGGCGGTGCTTCACCGAGACACTCCTTCACGCTGCGCACAATGGCTCGAATGTGATCGGCAATCGCACCGTCAACTACGTCCGCGGTGACTTCAACGCTGACGGGGAGACCGACATCGACGGTGCGCGCCGGCACCACCCGGATCTCACTGCGCCGTGAGCCCATGAGCGAACCCAATTCGTTCTTGAGCGACTCGGCGACCCGAGGAGAGACCACGACGCCGTAGCGATGACGTAGTGCCGAGGCGATGGATTCATCCAGGTGGGCACCACCGATCCGAACCGACTTGGCCGTGACAATTCCCCCGAGAGAAATCAGTGCCGTTTCACACGCTCCTCCGCCCAGCATGATGATTGGTGCCGCCACTGGTTCATCAACGTGGAGCCCCACTCCAATGGCTGCGGCAATTGGTGCTTCGATCAATGTGGCGTCAACGGCGCCGGCCTGCAGGGCCGCCTGCCGCAGAGCACGACGCTCGATCGACGTAGCGAAAGCCGGAACGCTCATCGTCGCGTGAATGCGACTCATTCGACTAAAGCCGGCGCGGTCAAAGAGCGCTCGAATCAGGCGAGCGGCAACGTCAAAATCAATGGTGGTCCCGTTGGCGAGAGGACGAAAATTTACGACGTGTCTAGGATCGCGCCCAATCTTGCGCACTGCCGCATCGCCAATATCAACAATGTCGCCCGTGGTGGTATCGACGGCAACCACACTGGCTTCACGGAGAAAGACTGAGCCGTCGGCGGTTGCCAGACGCGTGGTGGTCGTTCCCACATCAATCGCTACGTCAACGGCCACGTGCAGATGTTAGGGCGACACCAAAATTCCTCGTCACAGTCCTAGCCTTGCTACCTGTGAGCACCAATGACGTACCTCCCAACGGGAGAAAACGACGTCGGCTTCGCCTGCGCCGTGCCCGTGCGGTCGTGCCGCCCGTTGAGGGCCGCTCATACATTCACCCGTCTGAACTGCCCGGGGAGTTTGAGAAACTTCTCTCCAGCGTGCCAGCCCCGAAAAGTCGGCGCGTTAATGCAATCCTCCTGACGGTCGCCACCGTGCTCTTGCTCGTAGGTTCGCTATCCCTCTACTCCACCGAAACTTCGGTCAACGCCACGCAGGCCATGGCTGAGCATGTGGCCCCTTCTCTGCAAGCCATTCCGCGCGTCGGACAAGATGCGGCCGCACGGTCCATCCAACTAACGACGGAACGAGATGGTCGCCTGGTTTCGGGTGGCGCCATGATTGTTGGCAATGGCGACGTGGCGGTCACCACGTTGCCCATCACGCGCCATGACATCGTCACCGGTTCAACGCTTCAAACACCGCGGATGCCTGTTGCGTGGCTGGGATTTGATCGCCATCTGGGATTGACCTTTCTCCATCTTCCGCACTCGTTGCAAAAGACCGCCATTGCGGAGCACCACGCGGTGGAACCCGTGCTGGTCATCTCGCCTTACTTCACCTCATCCTCAAAGACACCGAGATTCGCCTACGCGACAACGACACTGAGTGACCCGCGACGCACAACTAACGACGGAATCGTGAGCTATCTGACGGCCTCCTCGCCAGCAACGCGTCGCTCACCCTGGGCGTCTGGCACCACCTCGCCTTCGTGCGCGCGGGCGCCGCCCACTCACTCTTCCTCGACGGCGCGCTGCTGTGCGCCTGGAGCAGCGTGTACTCGTACAGCGGCGGCTTGCTCATG
>CALAYR010000129.1 GCA_937894805.1 uncultured Acidimicrobiaceae bacterium
CTCCACGGCCAGACCCATGATCTCTTGACCGTGATCGTCCGCCAACGCTTTGCGCACACTGGCCTCGGCCCCTGGTTCGCGCCCCGCCAAGACGGCCGAGAGGGTCCGAATACGCAGCAGTCGCAAGATCTCCCCGTGGGACCAGCATCTCACTAGTGACTCTCGCTGCAGAGCCGTCAGGCTCTGCCCCTTGGCGAGGTTCAAGAGATCATTGGCCGAAGGACCCCGACCCCAGAGTGCACCCTCACCGGAGAGTGAGACGCGCTCGTTGCCGAGCGTCACTTTGGCCAAGCGCCAACCTTCATTCACTTGACCGATCAAGTGATCGGCGGGAATGCGTACTTCGTCGAAGAAGACTTCGTTAAAGGCGTGGTCCCCGGTCATGTCCACTATGGGACGAATATCGATACCGGGTGCATTCATCGGACAGATGAAGTAGCTAATGCCGTTCTGGGGTGCCCCCTCGTCCGAGGTGCGGGCCAGCAAGATGCCCCAGCTCGCTATGTGGGCGTAACTGGTCCAGACCTTTTGCCCGGTGATGACCCACTCGTCGCCGTCACGAATAGCTCGGGTCTGCAGCGACGCCAAATCACTCCCGGCGTTGGGTTCACTAAAGAGTTGGCACCAAAAGTCTTGACCACTGAGGAGTCGGGGCATCCACCGCTGCTGTTGCTCTTCAGTTCCGGCGTGCACGATCGTGGGTCCGGCCCAGCCAATACCGATGGGGTTCACGGGACGAGTCACGCCGGCCTGGCGTAGCTCGTCGTCGATGACGAGTTGATCAACGGGTGAGGCCCCTCGGCCCCAGGGAGCAGGCAGGTGCGGAGCCACGAGTCCGGCCTCGGCGAGGTCCGCGCCAGACGGCCGGGGATGAGCGCTCAGCCACTCTCGAAGTTCACGGCGCAGCTCGGGGTTGTCAACGTCACCCTCGGTGGAACTACCTAACGATGTTGGGGCTAAGAGCCCCCTACCTTCACTCACTCGATAACTCTAGAAGTTGTGTTGGTGGGGGGCGAATTCTTAGCTACCCGGGACACCGACGCAGGCCGTCGGCGTGGAGCTACTGAGACAGATATCGGCAATAAGACCAGTGACCTGGAAGCTCCGGATCTGGTTAATGAGACCCGGGGTCCGACGGCCGTAACCGTGAGGGTCGTTGCCGTAGGCACTGGTATCGGGCGCGTGGTTGTCCGTCGGTGGCGTGGGCGTGCCGTAGTCCCACAGTTCATCAAGGGCCCTCACTGGG
>CALAYR010000130.1 GCA_937894805.1 uncultured Acidimicrobiaceae bacterium
ACACGCTGGCCGCAATTTCAGCGTATTTCATCTATTCCTTCGCCCTCTACAGCAAACTCGGGTTTCTCAATCGCCACTTAATCACCTTCTCGGCGACGGGCGACAACGCTCAGCAGGTCTGGTTTCTCGCCTGGCCGGCCCACGCCCTCAAGAGTGGACTCAATCCCTTTGCGACTACGGCGCTGGATGTTCCCTACGGCATCAACTTGCTTTCCAATACATCGATGCCGCTTCTCGGGATTCTCTTTGCTCCAGTTACTTGGATGTTCGGGGCGACGGCAACCTACAACCTTCTCTTACAGCTGGCCCTTGGCGTCAGCGCCGCCGCCGCCTATTTTGTCGCTCGCAAGTTGCAGCTTTCCCAGGGTGCCGCCTTCGTTGTAGGGCTGCTCTACGGCTTCTCGAGTTTCTTTATCTCGCAGGGGCAGGCCCACCTCTTCTTGACGTTTGCTCCCGTGCCGCCACTGGTCTTTTGGTTGCTTTGGCGGATTGTCATACAAGACGGACCAGTGCGCAAATTGGCGATTGGCCTCGGCCTCCTACTGGCTGCGGATCTTCTAATTTCCGCCGAGCGAGTGGTCATGATGCTCTTCGTAGGAGCGTTGTCGCTCCTGGTCGGTGCACTTTTTGCCTCACCCGAACAACGACGTGTGGCACTATCGGGTCTACGACGCGCGTTCCTGCCACTCGCAGTCACGGCGGGTTCGCTCGGGATTGTTCCCGTACTCTTCAGCCTCTTCGGTCCGTGGGGAGTGCGCGGTAATCCCCATCTCTGGACCGGGCAACACCACGGTGACCTCTTAGAGTTCGTGCAGCCCAATGTTTGGTATCGACCAATTGCCAATTGGAGTCGCGTTCAGAGTGACCCGCTGCTCGGTGCCAGCCTCGAACGCAGCTTTTATATTGGCATTCCGCTCCTCATCGTGGTCGTGTACGCGGCATGGTCGTACCGATCCTTAGTCATCACCCGCATCGCCACTGTTCTCTTTTTATTGACGAGCATGCTCGCCCTCGGCAGTTCTTTTTGGATCAATGGACATGACACCACGGTCCCGACGCCATTTACGTGGACCACGCGTGTGCCTTTTCTCTCGGCCATCATCCCGACCCGCTACATGCTCTTCGTCTTTCTCATCGTCGCGTTCGGTACGGGCGCTGCTCTCCAAAGTTGGCGCCGAACGATGGCGCGGCGGACCGGCGTACGCCGGGTCACGTTTGGTATCGCTGTAGGCGTGCTGTGCATTGCTCAGGTGTGGTGCTTCGTTCCCGCGGCGCGTTTCACGGCAGATTCAACGGATGTATCTTCGTGGTTTCACTCATCGGAGTTTCGATCCGTGGTCGCTCCCGATAGTCACGTCCTCTTTTTTCCGTACCCCAACCCCTTCTTCAACCACGCCATGTTGATCCAGGCTGATACTGAAATGCGATTTGAAATCGTGGGCGGCCAAGCCATCATTGGTGACCAGGACGGTCACAACCAGGGCATCACGATGAACGAGCCGTGGGAAGTCTCTACCGTCTTCATGAGAGCGCTTTGGGGTATTTCGACGGGGACGTCGCTTGCTGGTACCGAGTTAGGAACTTTGCCGGGTCTCTCGCACACGATGCCTCCACGGACCGAAGAAACGGCAACTAAGTTCCGTGAATACGTTCGTCGCTACGACATCGCCACCATCATTGCGACCCCGTTTGGCGTCGAAAGCGATGTGGTGGTGGGCTACCTCACGGACGCATTCGGCCCACCGAAAGTACGGTCGGCCGGAGAAATCCGCTATTGGCAGGTTGGCTCGTAAGGCTTACAAGGCGATGAAGAGGGTGCATCCGATAATGAAGGATGCCCCGATTACGTAGGCCAATCGACGATCGGCCTGAACGAAGAGCTCCTCTTCGTCCTGCTTGCGATGAACTCGGTCAGTTGTCCAAATCACCCGGAAGAACGTCACGAGGACTGCGAGGTAGGCGAGGGCGTAGATCTTGTCCATGAGGACGACTGGTACGGGATTTGGTAGTTCGCTCGAGTAGCCCTGTTGCAAGAAGATAAGGGTTAGCAGGCCGGTACCCGTCAGCGCGAGTCTCGTATCGAAATTGCCCGCCTTCAAGAAGAGCGAGGTCACGGCGGCGAGCAGGACGACAATCAGAGGCAACATCAAACGACCCAGGAAGTGCGACGTCGGTCGATTGATCACGATGTCAAACGTGAGGAGTGAATAGTCCTGGAACGTGGGGCCGCGATCGGTGTAACCAAAGTCCGTTCCGTAGTGGTGCATGTACTCCTTGTACGTAATGTCTTGGGTCTTCCAACCCGGAACGACAAGGTCATTGCCATCGCTGACGTGATGATCGACAACGTAGGCCAGCTGCTCGTTGTCGTACGTCGTGTTTTCCACGCGGACTTGGAGGTTCTGCTCGTCTAGCGGGTAGCGATCGAGTGGAAATGCATCCGAGAAGCCCATGGAGATGAAGGCCTGCTGGTACCAGTAGCCATCTTTTAGGAGGACAGGCTTCTGGTGCTTGTTGTCATCCAGGAATGAATAGTTAATAACCGTGTTCGTGGTGGCGCCAGTGGCGTTGGTCATGTACGTCGACTCCACGGGGTCAATGGGACCCTTCCAGCGCCACCATACGTAAAAGCTCATCTCCCAAGTTCCACGTCCGAGGTCCACGTTGGAGACCTGCATTGGCTCGATACCGAGATGCACAATCTCGGTGGTCGCCAGGGGCTTGGTTGGGGCGGAAGTTACACCCCGGGTCACGACGTTGTCACTACCCATGGCAATAGTGATGGGCAGGATGATTGCCAGCTGAAAAGCAATAATCCCTAAGGCGAGACGGGAAATGGATTTGAGATTGAAACGAGAAGTGCTACTCACGCCTAAAACTATACCGATGGTCCAAAAACCTGTCTGAACTAGGAAGGTCGGGCGTACGTGACCGACGAAGTGGCCACGAGATCACGGGTGCCCTCGGAATAGAGTCGCACTGAAACCACGCCAAGCTTTCGGCCGAGCTTGTCGAGTGACGCTTCGGCGATCAGGTCGCTGATGGCCGGTTTACGCAGGAAGTTGATCGTCAAACTGGTCGTAACGGCTAGTAGCTCCGGGCCGACGCGTGACATGATGGCCACCCAGGCCGCAGTGTCGGCCAGCATCATCATCGTGGGGCCACTGAGCGTGCCACCGGGGCGAGAGTTGCGCTCGTTGACCTGGTAGCGAACAGTCACGCCGTCGTCGGTAATGGCGTCGACAATCGGGACGCCCTCGCCAAAGGATGACGCAAGAATTTCCTGCAGTTGCTCTTTGGCGAGTTGGGGCTCCGGGAGCGTCACGGTTTAGGCGGCTCGACGGTACCGGCGAGTGGCCAACGGCGCCAACGTGACCAGTGCGAGGAGGGCCCACGCCATCGTGATCCACGTCGAGTTGCCATGTGGCGTTCCCAGCATCAATCCACGGACTGATTCGGCCGCCTGAGAGACCGGCTGATTGCGGGCGAAGACCTGGAGCCAGCCCGGCATGGTTTGGACCGGGACAAAGATGCTCGAGGCAAACGTGATTGGGAAGATTAACGGGAAGGTCATGGCCTGAGCTGTCTCGGAGTTCGGTGCGGCGAGTCCAATGTAGGCAAAGCCCCATGAGACGCAGTACGAAAAGAAGAGCATGACAAAGCTGGCCTGCAGATAAGCCACCACGCCACCCTCGGGGCGGAATCCAACGCCGAAACCGACAATCGTGATGACGACCAAAATCAGAATATTGCGGGCGAGGTCGGCAATGGTGCGTCCGCCTAAGACGGCCATGCGGGCCATCGGTAGAGCACGGAAGCGCTCGATCAAACCGCGCTGCAAGTCTTCGGCCAAGCCAATTGCCGTTCCGACGGCCCCAAAGACCGTGGTCTGAACCAAGATTCCGGGAATTAGGAAGTTGACATACGAGGTGCCCGGCGCGGTGATGGCACCACCAAAGACGTAGCGAAACAAGAGCACGAACATCACGGGCTGGATAATCACAAATACCAGCGCGGATGGAATCCGAACGACGGCCATCAAGTTGCGCTGGGCAATCGTGGCGACGTCGCTGGCCGCCCAGCGAAGGCGGGAGAAAGTCGATTGGGTAGTAGTGCTCATCGGCGGCCCTTCTTTCGGGTGGCGGGTTCTTCGGTGGAAACTTCGACAACGTCTTCGGCCTTGTGGCCCGTCAAATTCAAGAAGACGTCATCCAGGCTGGGTTCGCGCAGGGCGAGGCCGGCGACTAGGACGCCAGCGGTGTCGAGCCGACGGATTACTTCGGCGGCGACCTGTGGTCCCGAATTGACGGTGAGCTCAACGATGGCGCCGTCGACATTTGGTTCGTTAGCGGTGAGGTCACGAATAAGTCCGAGGTGCTCATGAGCAGCCTGGGAATTCTCGAATGTCACGGCGACCACCGTGGTTCCGAGTTGTGCTTTTAGCGAAGCCGGGGTGCCTTCAGCGATGATCTTGCCCTTGTCAAGAACGACGAGCTGCGTTGCGAGCCGGTCGGCCTCTTCGAGGTACTGAGTCGTGAGTAGCACGGTGACGCCGGTGGCGACGAGTCCTTCGATGATCTCCCAGAGGTCTTGACGGCTCTGTGGGTCGAGACCCGTGGTGGGCTCATCAAGAAAGAGAACTGGAGGCTTGGCTACGAGTGCCGCGGCGAGGTCGAGGCGACGACGCATACCGCCGGAGTAGGTCTTGGCCGTCCGGTTGGCGGCGTCGGTCAGCGAGAACTGCGCGAGCAGCTCGTGGGCGCGGGCCGTGGCGCTGGCCTTGTCCATGTGGTTGAGCCGAGCCACCATGCGGATGTTTTCAAACCCGGTGAGGTTTTCGTCCACTGTGGCGTACTGG
>CALAYR010000131.1 GCA_937894805.1 uncultured Acidimicrobiaceae bacterium
TCCTTGATCTTGGCGGCCTTGCCACGCAGATCACGGAGGTAGTACAGCTTGGCGCGACGAACGTCACCGTAGGACTCAACTTCAATCTTGGCAATGGTCGGAGCGTGAACTGGGAAGGTCCGCTCTACGCCAATGCCGAAGCTGATCTTGCGAACTGTGAAGGTCTCGTGGAGGCCTGAACCCTGACGGCGGATAACGACGCCCTGGAAGACCTGGACCCGCTCGCGGGTACCTTCCACAACGCGCACGTGAACTTTCAACGTGTCACCGGGACGGAAGGCGGGGATGTCGTCGCGCATTGAGTCGCGGTCGATAATGTCGGTCGGCTTCATGTGAGTTCCTTTACTGCGTACAGAAGTAGGGATTCATCCTACCATCAAGGCCATCGAGGCCTTGAAGCCGAGTTGCGAGCCGCCCAGAACGGGCAATTCCCCTAAATCTTCTGGAAAGTTGCGAGCGCCGGGCGGTGAATCACGCGTCGGAGGAAGGAAACTCCCGAAGCGCTTTTTCGTCCTCAGCACTCACGGTGTAGTTTGCCCAGAGGTCGGGGCGACGCTCTTGGGTTCGCCGAAGGGCTTGGGCTCGCCGCCATCGGTCCACGCGGGCGTGATCGCCCGAGCGCAGGACCTCGGGCACGCTGAGACCTCGAAAGTCGGCCGGCTTGGTGTAGTGCGGATATTCCAACAGACCGTCGGCAAATGATTCCTCTTCTGGTGAAGCATCGTTGCCCAACGCTCCCGGCAGGAGTCGAACGACGGCCTCAGCAATACAGAGAGCGGCCAATTCTCCGCCGGCCAATACAAAGTCGCCCAGCGAGATCTCTTCGTCGACGACCATATCCAGGGCCCTCTGATCAAAACCCTCATAACGGCCACAGAGAATCGAGATACCACTCCCAGAGGCCAATCGACGAGCGGTGGCTTGAGTGAATGGGGTTCCCGACGGCGTTACGGCAATCAGGGGCCGTGGCAGGTCGGTGACGCGCTCGACCGTGCGCACGATGGGCTCGGCGCGTAGCACCATCCCGGCCCCGCCACCAAAGGGAGTGTCATCCACACTGCGGTGGGCGTCGTCCGTCTCGTCACGCAGATCGTGGGTGCGGAGCTCCCACACCCCACGCTCGGCGGCTCGACCCAAAATCGTGTCCTGGGCGTAGTGCTCAATCAGTCCGGGGAACAGCGTGAGAACGTCGACGCGGAAACTCATTCGAAGAGACCTTCGGGGGCCTCAACGACGATTCGCTCATTCGGCTCGACTTCCACGACAAAGGTCAGCGGGATCAAGACCCCATTGTCGAGCACCAACAGGTCCGAGGCAGGGTTTTCTTCGACTTCGACGACGCGACCCCGTTCAACTCCATCGGTGGTGACGACCAACGCGTTGAAGAGATCGTCAATCCATATGACGTCATCATCGTCGAGATCAAGAGGTTCGGCCTTCAGAATCAAACCTCGAAGCAGCTCGGCCTCGTTACGATCGGCGATGCCGGCGAAACCAATGATGTAACCCTGTTGAAAGGGCTTGGAACGTTCAACGGTCAGCGGACCGCGAGTGGTCTGAAAGATTGAACCCGGCGTAACTCGTTCGGGGATATCGGCAGTTAAACGAACGGCGACTTCACCACGAATACCGTGAGCCTTAACAATGCGACCCACTTCTAAGAGCGAGCGGTCGCCCGCATCCATAGTTAGTCGACGATGTCGACGTTGGTCACCACACCGTCACGAGCGCCAGCGGCGCCCACGATGGTACGGATGGCCTGGGCAGTGCGACCACGACGACCAATAATGCGACCCATGTCATCGGGTCCAACGTGAAGAGAGAGCTTGACACCACGAGGGGTGTCGTCAATTTCTACAGAAACCGCTTCTGGCTCGTCGGCCATCGAGGTTGCGAGGTACTTCAAGACGCTGGCCGAATAGACGGCGCGGTCAACATTGGACTCACTCGTCTCTTCGTCGGCTACGACGTTGATGTCGCCGGCTTCGTACTCGCTCACTTAGCGGCCTTTGCGGCTTCGAAGGCGTCCAGGGCACCGGAGGTCTTCAAGATCTTGGCGACGCGGTCCGTGGGCTGAGCACCCTGCTGAAGCCAGCGAACGGCCTTGTCGTTGTCGATGCTGATAACGGTCTCGGGGTTGGCCTGGCTAGCGCCACGGGGGTGATAGGTACCAACGATTTCGAGGAAGGCGCCACCACGGGCACGACGACTGTCGGCAGCGACGACACGGTAGGTCGGCTGCTTCTTCTTACCCATACGCACCAAACGGAGCTTGACTGCCACAACGATTCCCTTCAAACAAAAC
>CALAYR010000132.1 GCA_937894805.1 uncultured Acidimicrobiaceae bacterium
CGACCAGCAGGAACGCCAACGTGTCACCCTTCGTAGCTTTTTTGAGATCCAACCACTGGGCCAACCGATTGATCTCTCGGAAGTCGAATCGGCTGAGTCGATCATGGCCCGATTCTCAACTGGAGCTATGTCCTACGGGTCTATCTCCCCGGAGGCTCATGAGAATCTAGCGATTGCAATGAACCGGCTCGGTGGCAAGTCGAATACTGGTGAAGGTGGTGAAGACGAAGAACGCGACACCTTCACCGATCCGCAATTCAATCGCCGCTCCGCAATCAAGCAGGTTGCCTCGGGACGGTTTGGGGTCACCAGTCGATACCTGGTTAACGCTGACGACCTCCAAATCAAAGTCAGTCAGGGCGCCAAGCCTGGAGAAGGGGGACAGCTGCCGGGTAACAAGGTGTACCCCTGGATCGCAAAAACACGTCACTCGACTCCCGGTGTTGGCTTGATCTCACCACCCCCGCACCATGACATCTACTCGATTGAAGACTTGGCTCAGCTGATATTTGACCTGAAGAACGCGAACAACAGGGCGCGCGTGCACGTCAAACTCGTCAGTGAGGCTGGCGTCGGCACAGTTGCCGCTGGCGTGGCTAAGGCCAAAGCCGACGTGATTTTGATCTCGGGCTTCGATGGTGGAACGGGAGCGGCGCCGCTGACTTCGCTGAAACATGCCGGAACGCCATGGGAGATTGGGCTTTCGGAAACACAACAGACTCTCGCTGCCAACGGATTACGCGACCGCGTGACAGTTCAAGTTGACGGCCAGCTCAAGACTGGTCGCGATGTCGTGATCGCCGCATTGCTTGGTGCTGAGGAGTTCGGTTTTGCGACAGCGCCCCTCATCGTTTCGGGTTGCGTCATGATGCGTGTATGCCACCTCGACACCTGCCCGGTAGGTATTGCGACTCAGAACCCAGTGTTGCGAGAGCGGTTCACCGGCAAACCCGAATTCGTTGAGAACTTCTTCGAGTTCATTGCGACCGAGATTCGGGAATACCTTGCAGCCATGGGCGCCCGATCGCTCGATGACATCATTGGCCGTAGTGACCTCATTGCGGTGGAAGAATCCACTGAACTCCGTGATGCGGGAGTTGACTTCCAAGCGATTCTGCAGCCTCCGGTCGATGGTCAACGCCTACGACTCCAGGCCCAGGACGACCTACTTGCCGACAGTCTCGACTGGCAGTTTCTATCCACCGCAGCGGATGCCGCCGAACGGGGAGTTCCGTATCGCTTTGACGGTTTCATCAACAACGTTCAGCGTGCAGTGGGAACCCTTACGGGCTCAGAGATCACTCGTCGCGGCGTTCGAATGCAAGACGACGATCAGATCGTTCTTAACTTTGAAGGTTCAGCGGGGCAATCGCTCGGTGCATTTATACCCAAGGGTCTAACCATTCAGCTCACTGGGGACGCAAATGACTATGTCGGTAAGGGTCTCTCAGGAGGTCGCATCGTCATTCAGCCTCACATTGACTCACCGTTTGCTAGCGACCGGAACATCATCGCCGGAAACGTCATTGGCTACGGCGCGACAAGTGGCGAGATCTTTCTACGCGGAATTGTGGGAGAGCGGCTCGCAGTCCGAAACTCAGGAGCAACAATTGTTGTGGAGGGAACTGGCGACCACGTTGCGGAGTACATGACCGGAGGTGTCGTCGTTGTTTTGGGGCCTACTGGACGCAATGTGGCCGCAGGCATGTCCGGTGGTAGCGCTTATTTCTACGATCCTGACAATCAGATAACAACCAACTTGAGTGCTGGACTATTCGACGTCGACCCGCTTGAATTCGAGGATGATCAGTTTCTCCAGAATCTGCTCTCTCGCTTTGTCGCGGCAACCGGATCAGCAATCGCCAAGGCAATGCTCAGCAACTGGGCCAGTGAGCGAATGAACTTCGTACGCGTACAGAGCGTTGAATATCGGAAGGCTTTGGAGGCGCAGCATGGGCAAGGTTGACGGATTTTTGACAATAGGACGAGAGAACCCGGTTCGCAGGGCCGTGCCCGTGCGGCTCCGCGACTGGAAAGAGGTCTACGAGCCCCAGACTGACGAACAGTCACAGAACCAGGCCGCTCGATGCATGGACTGTGGAATTCCGTTTTGCCACCAAGGCTGCCCCTTGGGAAACCTAATTCCAGAATGGAACGATCTTTACTACAAAGGAAAGTTTTCAAGCGCTCTTGAACGCTTGCATCAGACCAACAACTTCCCAGAGTTCACTGGTCGCCTATGCCCGGCACCTTGTGAGTCAGCGTGCGTAGTCTCAATTTCGAAGGATGCCGTATCAATTGAGCGGACGGAGTACGAAATCATCGAACACGGCTTCGCCGCCGGTGAAGTGGTGCCTGTGGTTTCGCAGTACCGATCTGGCAAGAGTGTGGCGATTATCGGTTCGGGTCCGAGTGGACTTGCTGCGGCGCAACAGCTGGCTCGCCACGGTCACGATGTGACCGTGTTCGAGCGTCAAGAATTGATTGGCGGTCTCTTGCGATTCGGAATTCCTGAATTCAAGATGGAGAAGAATGTTCTCGATCGACGGCTAGAACAACTAACCGCCGAGGGTGTCCGATTCGTTACCAACACAGCCATCGGAGAAGGGGGCGACATTACCGTTGAGCAGCTTCGAGCTGATTTTGACGCTGTAATCTTCGCGATTGGCTCGACTATTCCTCGCGATATCCCAGTGCCAGGACGGCAACTGAGTGGTATCTACGCCGCCATGCAGTATTTGAAGCCTGCCAACATCGAAGCACTGGGTGGCGAGGCTTCCCCAATTCAGGCCACCGGTAAGCATGTGGTCATACTCGGAGGCGGAGATACTGGAGCTGACTGCCTCGGGACGGCGCATCGCCAAGGGGCCACTTCAGTGACGCAAGTAGAACTCTTACCTCAGCCAACACCCACACGCCCCCAGAGCCAACCTTGGCCCACAATGCCAAACGTGTACAAGGTGACAAGTGCGCACGAAGAAGGTGGCGACCGGGCGTATGCGATGCGAACGAAGGAGTTCCGCAGTCAAGACGGTGTGTCGCTTTCAAGCATCCTGGTCGAACATCTCGAATATGCCCCCGATGGAGCTGTCACTGTGGTGAACGAGGAAGAGATTCCGGCAGACCTCGTCTTCATCGCAGCCGGCTTTATTGGACCAGAGCTCGGGATGTTGACGTCGCTCAATCGAGACGCGCGTGAACACATTCAGGTAGACGACAAATGGCTCTCCATCCCTCAGCAGGGCAGCCAGGCTCCGGTGTTCGCTGCCGGAGACGCGGTGCGGGGCCAAAGTCTGATTGTCTGGGCCATCGCCGAGGGACGATCAGTGGCAGCCGCCGTGCAAGCTTCGATTGACCCAGACGCACCGGCCCTGCCGGCACCTCTTAGGCCGTATGAGAAGACTTGGTCCGCCTAGTCGTTGGTTCTTTTTGTAATATCTAGAAATCGTTTGTAGGGGGGAAATTATGAAGAGCACGATGCAAGATGCACCACTGTTGATTAGCAACATTGTGCGCCATGGGGAATGGCTTTACGCCGATAAGAAGGTTTTCACCGTCCACGCGGACCGCGTCCAAGAGACGACCTTTTACGAGATTTCCAAGCGGGCCGAACGACTAGCACGCGCATTGACCAAATTGGGCGTTCAAGCGGGAGATCGTGTGGCCACATTCCAGTGGAACAACCAGAGCCATATGGAGTCCTACATCGCCGTGCCTTCAATGGGTGCAGTGCTTCACACGCTGAATATTCGCCTATTTCCTGAGCAACTTTCCTACATCATCAATCACGCGGAAGACAAGGTCATCATTGTCGATGGCTCGCTCATTCCGCTTTTAGCCAAGGTCAAGGATGAGATCAAGGGCGTCAAGCACTTCATCGTTTCTGGCCCCGGTGACCGTACTCTCCTGGGTGAGACCCTCGACTACGACGAATTGGTGATGTCCGAGGAACCGGGTTTCGCATGGCCAGAGTTTGATGAGCGCAACGCCGCTGCCATGTGTTACACCTCTGGTACCACTGGTAATCCCAAGGGAGTCGTTTACTCCCACCGCTCAACGTGGTTGCACTCATTGGCTTCAATGTCGTCGAACTCGATTGGCCTCTCAGAGCGTGACCGGGTCCTGCTCATCGTGCCAATGTTTCACGTCAATGCGTGGGGAGCTGCCTACACCGCACTCTTTAGCGGTTGTGAAATCATCATGCCTCAGATGTTCCTCCAAGGTGAGCCAATTTTGAACATGATCAAGACGCTTCAGCCGACGATTGCGCTTGGTGTGCCAACAATCTGGAACGATGTTTTGCGAGTCGCAGAGAGTGACCCCACGGCGGACCTTTCTAGTCTTCGCGGCATTCTCTGTGGTGGCGCAGCCGTTCCTCGATCCATGATCGAGGCCTTCCGCACGCGCCACAATCTCGATGTCATCCAAGGTTGGGGGATGACCGAGACCAGTCCTCTTGCCGCTGTGTCTATTCCGCCATTTGGCAGTAGTCCCGAACATGACACTGACTACCGGGTGAAGGCTGGCCGCATCGTTGGTGGCGTTCAGATTCGAACCGTTGGCGAAGACGGAACGGTTCTCGAGCGAGACGGGAAGAGCGTTGGTGAATTCGAGATTCGCGGTCCATGGATAACTGGTTCGTACTTTGGCGTTGAAGACGATGAGAAGTTCCACGATGGCTGGCTTCGCACCGGAGATGTTGGAACCCTCGACGGCGAGGGCTTCATGGTCATCTCCGACCGCAGTAAGGACGTAATTAAGTCCGGTGGTGAGTGGATCAGTTCCGTAGAGCTGGAAAATGAAGTTATCGCTCACCCGGAGGTATTTGAGGCTGCCGTCGTGGCAGTTCCAGATGCTCGTTGGGACGAACGACCACTTTGTTGCGTCGTACGCAACCCCGAATCCACTGTAACCATCGAAGAGATTCGCGCCTTCCTCGAGCCTCGTATTGCTAAATGGTGGATGCCGGAGCGTTGGTGCTTCATCGATTCCGTTCCGAAGACGAGTGTAGGAAAGTTCGACAAGAAGGTTCTCCGGGCGCAATATGCGGCCAACGAGCTGACTGTCACGACCTTTGAGTAGGTCATGAACCAAGACGAGATTGATGATCTGGCCGGCAGGATTAACGCGATGGTGGATCGAGTCACAGACCTTACCTATGAGGCCTTGCGGGAACAGACTGACGGGAATGCTCAATTCAAAGAGGTAGAGAAAAAGCTAAGTAGCGTGCGTCGTTCGCTAATAAAAGCCGAGGCCACGCTGCGAAGTCTGAATTAATCGACGCACGTGTTGATCGTATCGATGAGCTCGCGTACATCTCCGTAGCTTCTACGGTCAAAATGGAAAGCGAGTCGAGCTAAGCCGATCTCATCATTGGAGTTCTTCTCGGGTCCGGTGGCCTCAATTACATCGATCGAACCTTCGGTTACAAAATGACTGAACTGCCCTCGGACATGGTCGAGTTGCTCTGTGCTCGGCCCTTGCTGCATGCGGAGAATCATGCGCGTTCCAACCATCCGCATGGAGTGATAGTTGCGATAAAAGCCAGTGAGGGCGTCGCGGGCACTAGCGACATCGGTCGCCACGGTGAAGAAGCGCTGGTCGAGTGGCGAGACGTAACCCTCACTAATTACAGCCGACTCCACAAATCGAAGCCAATCTTTCCAATAATGACCATTTGGCGTGTCAATCAGCACAACGGGTGCTGGTACCGCCTTCCCCGTTTGCAGCAGAGTGAGTAACTCGAAGCACTCATCAAGGGTTCCAAAGCCACCAGGAAATACAGCGAATCCCTTCGATTCTTTAGTGAGTGCAACTTTGCGCGTAAAGAAGTAACGCATCTCAACGAGTTTGACATCTGACGCAATGAACTCATTCGCCCCTTGCTCGAAGGGAAGTCGAATGTTGACACCGAAGGAATTCTCACGACCAGCTCCCTCAATACCGGCGGCCATGATGCCTGGGCCAGCACCTGTGATGATCATCCATCCCTGTCGCGCCATCTCGGCTGCGAAAGATTTTGTGAGTTGATACAACGGATGGTCGCTGGCAGTCCGAGCTGACCCAAATATGGTGACCTTCGGTGATGACCGGTAAGGGGCAAAGACCTCAAACGCCTCGACAAGTTCCGCCAAGGCCGTCTCGGCAATCTTCAGATCCAAGGTGTCTGGGTCCTGTTCGGCGAGCAGTACGACGTTCTCAAGTAGAGACCGGAGGAGACCACTACGTTGAGAATTCTGAGGCTTCGAGGTGGTAATGGCAGCAAGCAGAGCGTCGATTTCGGCGTCGTGGGTCACGCGATACCGTAAAGCGTGGTTCGTTGCCGTAGAGGCCTTCCTAGAGGCTCTACAAGGGCTTCTAGCGTCGCAACGTCCATCTCTTGGCCGTGGGCCGCTCCAGCCGCCCGAGAGATGTTCTCGTCCATCAAAGTGCCACCAACGTCATTCGCGCCAGCTTTCAAGATTTCACGACTGCCTTCAATGCCCAGCTTGACCCAACTGACCTGGATGTTGTTGATCAAGCCGGCATAGTGCAGTCGTGCGACAGCGTGCATTAACACGGTCTCGCGGAATGTGGGGCCCTTGCGACTCCGCCCCTTCAAGAAAATCGGCGTTGCCATGTGAACAAAGGGGAGTGGAACAAACTCCGTAAAGCCGCCGGTCTTTTGCTGCAATTCCCTCGTTACGAGCAGGTGCTTCGCCCAACTTCGTGGTTCTTCAACAGCGCCAAACATGATGGTGATATTCGAGCGGAGTCCGACACTGTGCGCAGCCTCATGAACCTCTAGCCATTGTGCCGTATTGATCTTGTCTGGACAGAGAATGGCGCGTACGGGATCATCCAAAATCTCGGCTGCCGTACCTGGCAACGTCTTCAGGCCGGCACCCTTTAGACGAGTCAAATAGTCAACGAGGCTCATCTCGCTGCGACGGGCACCCTCAAAGACCTCCAGGGCGCTAAAAGCGTGTATGTGAATATCTGGAGATCCAGCGCGCACAGCCGCAATTACATCCACGTAGTAGTCACCGTCAAACTTGGGATGGATACCACCTTGCAGGCAGACTTCGGTCGCACCCTTTGCGGCAGCCTCTTGGACCCGTTCTGAAATTTCGTCCAGTGTTAAGAGGTATGGATCCCCCCGCAAATTGAGAGAGAGGGGACCCTTCGAGAAAGCACAGAACTTGCACTTGAACGTACACACGTTCGTGTAGTTGATGTTTCGGTTAATGACGAAGGTGACATCATCGCCGACAAGATCGCGCCGCACTTGATCCGCTAGGTCGGCAATAGCTGCCACGTTTGTCCCGCGCGCATTGAACAGATCGACAAGTTCATTTTCGGTGAAGTCGTAGCCGACTTCGTAGCGACTGAGAATCTGCTCAACCCGACCCGTTCGAAGACCAGATCTAAAAGTTGGTGGCGTTGAATCTCCACCAGAGAACCATTCGTCATCACGCCGATGTCCATGTGCATTAGAAAGCGCCAACACCGAGGGTCGCACGTGGTCATCGAGGAACTGCTCGCCTTGCCACTGGGGATACACGGTGAGGCGAGGCGCCAAATGGAGGCCACGTCGTTCAACTTCACCACTCAGCGTCTCGACCACTGGCCATTGCCGTTCGGGATTGACGTGATCTAGCGTGATGGGCGAGATACCACCAAAATCGTCGATTCCGAACGCGAGTAGTCGCGCTGGGTCGTCACTGAGATTCGGTGGAGCTTGAAGGTGGATATCCGCTGGCAAAATGAGTCGCGCTGCTGCGATGGTCCAGAAAAACTCCTCCTCATCCGCAGCGGGGTGGTCGGCCATCGCTGTTTTTGCCTTCGGCAAAAAGTTTTGGATGATGACCTCTTGGATGTGACCAAATTGGCGATGTGATTCAGCAATGGCATTCAAAGCCTCAATGCGATCTTGTCGATTCTCACCAATGCCAACCAATAGTCCCGTTGTGAAGGGAATCTTGAGCTCCCCAGCCGCACGCAATGTCGCCAGTCTGCGTACCGGTGCCTTATCCGGCGCGAGGCGGTGAGCCTCTAGAGGACGGAGAGTCTCCAGCATCATTCCTTGGGATGCTGTGACGGTGCGCAACTGCTCCAACTCATACGGGAACAGTGCGCCGGCGTTAGCGTGAGGAAGCATGCCGGTGGTGTGCAGAATCGTGCGAGCCACCTCAGCCACGTAGTCAACAGTCGACCGATAACCGTGTGCAGCCAACCAGCGAGCCGCGTCGTCGTATCTAAGTTCGGGTCGTTCGCCCAACGTCAAAAGTGCTTCGGTTACACCGACTTTTTGCCCTGCCTCAACGATGGCCATCACTTCTTCAATGTCCATATAGGGCGAAGGCAGGTGCGCTGGTGGTTGTGCAAAGGTGCAGTAACCGCAACGGTCACGACACAACTTGGTGAGAGGAATAAACACTTTCGGGGAGTAGGTAACCACTTCGCCAAACTGGCGTCGAGCTAGGGCGTACGCCTCAGAGGCAAGTGAACTCGACGATTCGCCCGCGAGTTCAAGAAACTCTTGGGCAATCGTGGACTCGGTTGCGGTGTCAGCCATTGGCAAGAACCTTAGTGAAGGAGAACGGCTAACGGCTCACCCGGAGCCACCGTTACTCGGACGATATCTCTACCTCGACTCAATAGGTCGTGGTAGTCACCACGAGCCTGGGCCGCTATTAAATCGTGGAACGAATAACTACGCCCCTCGATTCGCTCGCGTTCAGACTCCGGTTCCACCGAAACCTGCAAAAATCGCAGCTCCGCCGAACCACCCTTATGGAGCTGGCCGGTGGAATGTAGGTAGCGCGGGCCCAGGCCCGCACTTACTTCGTGCCCCATTCTGGAAATGGACGCTCTCAACTCCGCCACTTCGTCGGTTCGATCGAGAGGCCCGTAAACCTGTAGGGCTATAGGGCCGCCACGGTCAATCCAAGTGCGCAGGCCATCTGATGCCAGGTAATGGTCCTCGGTGGGGTTGCTCAATTCGGCAAATGTCCGTCGTTTCGCGGACTCCACATCAGGCTGAATGAATGGATCAACGCCCAGTGCGGTGCAGAGACCCACGGTAAATGCATGAGTTCGCTGGACATGCAGAACGATGTCGCGGATCTCTCGGGCGGAACCGGGGGAGGGAATAACCCCCTTGCCATCCTTCCCCGTCGATTCTGCAATTAGCTGTTCCTCCCACAGAGCGGTAAAGGAGTTCAACGGATCTCCCGAAATGCTCGTCGACCCCCAACCTGATGCCGGAGCCGACTCGGCGCCGCGAGCGAATGACTCAGCCCATTCATCGTCATCCAGTACGCCCGTTGGAAGTGAATCCGCTCCCGCGATCAGCACCGGTGCAACGCCAAACGCGGAGAGCGCCGAAAATCTCCCACCAGTCCGAGGATCGCCGTAGAGCAACGAAGCGCCGAGCGATTGACCGAGCTCATCTAGGGCCGTTCCTCGGTCAGTGATGATCGTTAAGTACTCGGCCGAAGCACCATGGGCGAGGGCGTAGGCCATGGTGGCGACAGTTTCCACCGTGCCGCCGGACTTAGAGCTGACCACCAGATTTGCGCCTTCGAAGTTGGTCCTCTGGATGGAGTCGGGATGTGACGTATCCAAGACGGTAAGAACTACGCCACCCGCTTCATGAGCGAGCATTCCCGCGCCGGAAGAACTCCCGCCCATGCCAATCAAAATGGTTCTTTCGCGCCGTCGCAGATTCATGGCGTCGATGCTCTCAATGAGTGAATCAAGTTCACCAGGGTGCTTCATCCAACCCATCCAGGAAGAGGGGTCACCGGGAATTGCAGAGAAATCGCCAGCCAAAACCTGTTGAGCGATTTCGCGATAATTCATAAGAAACTATCCGCGCAGTTTCTGTGTCACCGTAGCCAGCAGTTCGTCGTACGAAGCGATGAATGCTGCCACACCTTCGTCCTCTAGTCGCTGCGTTATGGCGGTCAGGTCTACGCCTGCGGTCTCGAGTTCATCGAGCTTCGATCCGAGGTTTCGCCGGGCTGACTCGTTGTCCAGCTGACTCTTAGTGGCGTCTCCGTGGTCAGCGTACGCCTCCAATGTGGGGTCTGGCAGTGTGTTAACCGTGTCACTTGCGATCAATGTGTCAACGTACAGCAGGTCGGAATACGAGGGGTTCTTAGTGCTCGTTGAGGCCCATAGTGGGCGCTGGACCTGAGCGCCCACTGCACGAATACCCTCGAAACGAGCAGACGTGATCCG
>CALAYR010000133.1 GCA_937894805.1 uncultured Acidimicrobiaceae bacterium
ATCTCCTCGGCAGAGGCCGAACCTATCCCCCAGACATCGGCCCATGCACGTATGGGTTCGACTAGTGCTTCGCGAGCGCGCGCCGTTAAGAGCTTCGAGTCCTGAAGTCCAGCAGGAATATCCCTTGCGCTCTGAATACCCACAGCGCCGACTGTTACGGGGCCAGCGTACGCCCCTCGGCCAACTTCGTCGATCCCCACGACCAGACTTCCACCCTGCAGAAATTGGGACTCGAAGTCCAACGTTGGGTGCATGCGAACCATTTCTCCAGCCTACGAAGTACCACTAATAGAGTGGCGCCATGTCATCGTCGCGCGTAGTTGATTCGCTTCTTGCTCGCCTCGATGTTCACCGATGACAACTTCAGCTCGTAACCGGATCGCGTTAATACCGCTCAAGTCGTTTGCGACTGCCAAGCAACGCTTGCGGGTGCAGCTCAGCGATACGGCCACCGCGGCATTGGTTGAACGGCTAGCTCTTGGAGTAATCGTCGCCACCGAGCCGCTCCCTACGTGGATTGTCACCGATGACGTTGAAATCGAAGCATTCGCCGCTCACCATGGAGTTACCTCATTCCACCCATCTCGACCTGGACTCAACGAGGGAATCCAAGAGGCGTACCATGCGGCTCATCAAGAGTTTGCTCACGCCGTGATCATTCATGCCGATCTCGCCCAACCGCACCATCTAGGTCAGTTTGATTTTCCTGAAGGCATCACGTTGTTCACTGACCACCTGGGCCTCGGGACCAATGTTTTGGCTCTACCCACTGGATTGGAGTTCGTATTTCGCTACGGCTCCGATTCCGCCCGTAGTCACGTCACCGAAGGTCGGCGACTCGGCTTCGAACCTCAAATCATCAATGACTCTCCGTGGCGTTTTGATATTGACTCCCCCGAAGATCTCTCAAGCATCTAGAGAATGAAAAATGCGGGGACCCGAAGGTCCCCGCATTCATCGTCCCGCAAGGGACAGAACAACTACTTCTTCTTAGGAGCAGCCTTCTTGACAGCCTTCTTAGGAGCAGCCTTCTTTACGGCCTTCTTGACAGCCTTCTTAGGAGCAGCCTTCTTGACAGCCTTCTTAGGAGCAGCCTTCTTTACAGCCTTCTTGACAGCCTTCTTAGGAGCAGCCTTCTTTGTAGCAGTAGCCACGTTCCCTCCTTGGGAATAAACGTTAAATCAACTTGGCGTCGAGACTCACCCATTTGGTGCACCTCTACCACGCTGAAACGCGGACTCGGTTACGTACGTCCCTGTCTCACGGCAGTGTCGCACTAATCGCAGTACGCGGTCCACTGTGAACGAGAACATTTCCATGAAGCCATTAGCGCTTCAAGAAAATGCGGAACCTCGTTCTCATAAGGACAACAAAAGTTGACTCTTTTTTCGATCAAAAGTCAAGCATTTACAAAAGCGACCGTTACGAACTCGGAATGGAATTTGGAAACTATCTCGGGCGAGGAAATTCAGGCGACGCATTCAGCGGCGCCGAGCGTTCAACACTCATACTCGGACCGTCGCGCAGCGGAAAAACATCCGCTCTTGTTGTTCCAAATCTCCTGATGACAACGCGTGCAGCAATTACCACTTCAACGAAGGACGATGTAGTGAAACTCCTCTCCACATCTCGACGCGATGTTCCGCAACTCATTTTTGATCCGAGTGGCACCGTGGATGCACCGCGTGGCACGACGGCAATAAGTTTTTCACCCATTCGACTGGCACACACATGGGACGGGGCGCTGCTCACTGCTCGAAGTCTCGTCAACGCGCGTCAAGCACTTCAAGGCTCCCGCAATCGCGACCATTGGGCCGAGCGAGCGAGTGCCCTTGTTGCGCCACTGATACACGCCGCCGCACTCAAAGGGTTGTCACTGAAGAGTTTCTCGCGCTCGATAGACCGTCACGATGGCGAAGAAGGTTTAGAAGTTCTACGAGCCCACTACAGCGATGACCATCAATCGATTGCCCTGCTTGAGGGAATCCTGGCTACCGACGACCGAGAACGCTCGGGCATTTGGTCGACCGCTTCTGGCCTTCTTGATGGATTTCGAACCGATGCCGCCCAGCGAACGGCGAGATATCCCGAACTTGATGTTGCGGCCTTTCTGGAATCACGGTCTCAGCTCCATATTGTTGCGCCAAGTCGACATCAGAGCATTATGACCCCCTTGGTAGTGGGCTTAATTGAAGAGGTGGTTCACCGGACGTATCAGGATTTCCACCGAGGTGCTCGCCTGACTCTGGCTCTTGATGAGTTGGCGAACGTGGCGCCACTCCCTACGCTGCCATCAATCGTTTCCGAGGGTGGTGGCCAGGGGGTAATCACCATGGCCTGCCTGCAAGATTTAAGCCAAGCGCGTGCTCGATGGGGAGTCAGTGGTGAGTCGTTTCTTTCACTTTTCCCCACTTCACTCGTACTACCCGGCATCGCGGATCGACCCACGCTCGAATTGCTCAGCGCACTCGGTGGTCGTAACGAACGAAGCCAAATCTCCCATTCCCTGGGTCGGCGGGGACGAATCACTGGTGGCGTACGAACTGAGCGCGAGCAGATGCGACTCACGCCTTCCGATGTAGCGCATGGTCGAAACGGGATGGCCCTCGGGCTAGGACCCACGAAGGAGATGGAGTGGATACGGCTAACTCCCTACTTTCGCGATCAGCGTTTTGCGCGCTACCTAGATCGCTCGATTGAGCGCGGTCGTTCTCGTTGACGCCATGTACCCAAATCTTCGATGGCGATTGGTCGCGGACCGCGTTCTCGAACCAGGGCGCTCTGACGTGCCTCGATCACCCCAATTCGCCGCTCGGTCAACCCACGATCTGCAGCGAGTTCCGGATAGTGGAAATCAACGAACGCTTGGACGCCAGATGCCAACAGGCCCGAGGTGGCAGCGTTCGCCGTGGCTGCAACCAAATCACGACGAGCTACTCCAGTGGAACCCTCAACATGCGACCCAAATATCTGTTCGTCTATCGAATCGGCTCGGTTCGGTGGCTCCCGCATATGAATCTTCTCAAAGCGAAGTAGGTCGGACTCCCATTTGTTGACGATGCCCGAACGCGTCCAGGAGGTTTTTTGCGCCCCCCAGGTCCTGTCCCCCGGCCAGAGTGCTCGGTGCCCCTCATCGACCCCGTGAACCATGTCATGTCCACCGAGCGTTCTCCAGGCTTGACGCACCCCATAGCGATTGATTCGGAGACGAAACTCCGCACGATATATCGCGTCCGCCGCGAGGAGATGCGCTGACAGTGCCTGGCGATTCAGAACCCGGGAACGATGGTCCGGCAAGGCACCCACCAGGACGTGATCGTGTAGGTGGGGCTCACCGATTCGATTCACCCCGTGAGTGAAGGCGATGATTGAGGACCAGCGCCCGCGCTGCTCGATGCTCTCCCCGGCCATCTTGGTGTTCACGACAAGCGCTCGCTCTTCTAAGTAGCTAACCGCAGCCGCGACCGAAGCTCGATGATCGGCCACGAGGTGTCGTTGCTCCTCGGCCTCCCCCAGGGCCAGCAGAGCGGAGACCGGTCGGGGGGCCGCAATCACCAGGTCGTAGCCGACGATGCTGGCTCGAGCGGGAAGGCGCCATGTTCTTTCGAGCACCGAACTATCAAGAGGGCCATTTCCGCGAATCCAATAGCCCGGCGGCCCGGAGCGCACCCCATCGAGTTCCCGAGCCTTATCGCCGACGTAGTACGAGGCATCCAGTGAACGTCGAGGAAGAATGCGAATCATGGGCCGAAGCCCAACGGTCGCCTAGAGCTTGAGTCGCTGCACGAGGTCCTGTGCGAAGGCACTACCCGAGCGCGGAGTGGCGTCGCGAAGAACACTTGCGTGAGGTCCCGACATCGCCAATCGGCGGTCAAGGAATCCCTGGTTGGCAATCAATACCTCGATGACGTGAACACCTTCGAGAACTTCGGGATCAATCGCCGCTCGAGGCAGATTTTCCCAGACCGGCAGTGCTCGCTCACTTACGGCAACGAGAACTTTGGTGGCGCCTGCAAGCATCTTGTCAAGCCATGGGCCCTCGTTGTCTTCGGGGATTTGCCCCGAGAAGGGCTCCCCGAGAGAGATGCCCCATACTCGTGACAGGTTGTAGGTCCGATACACCGGCACGTCAGTCGAGACATCCACACCCCGCATGTAGCGCTCACCGAGAACCATCTGGATTTCCGTTGGAACCACGGGTCGGTCGGACGGCTCACTCGAACCTTCAGCCTGATAGTTCAGATGAACAACGGTGGACCCGAGAGCCTGTTCGATGATGTCAACGAATGGCGTCGTCGGCGAGTAAACGGTCACGCCGATATCGGTAGCACCGTGAATCTTGGTTCGGAGAGAGTCGTACAGCGCTGAGGCCTCAGGATTCAAGCCCAGCGCCAAGATCTGCGACAGCATCAATTGGATGTCGAGAACTTCAGACCAGGTCAGAGGTGAGTCACCGCCGAATGAGGCGTTATTCGCGTTAATGACTGGCACATACATGGGATTCAACTCATCCTCGAGGTCGCCAAATTCCACCGGTACCAGATATGCCGCATCATCGAGCGGGTCTCGAGCCATGATGGCCTTCGTCACGTTCTCTCTGACAAATTCGATTGGCACCGAGAAGCGTTCAGCGAGATCGGATGCGTATAGTCCATCACTGTTCAAAATTGCCGAAATCATCGACAGCGTCTCAAGCAGTGCATTGTCGTAGAGGTCAAAGTCTGTAGAGAGTTTGAGCTTGGTCGCTTCGAGGCTCGAGCTGGGATTAACCCCCATCAGCCAAGACTTCAACGCACTCGCAAATTTGCGCGTAGTAATGATCTGGACGTGCGCAGCATGCGTCACGAAGAACTGAATTGCTCCATCTTCACTTTCAAAGACCATGCTGACCTTGGTGCCCTTAGTGGATTCGGCCATCTCGGCGACGGCGGCGCCAAACAACGTGCGGACATAGTTGGCAAAGGCCGTCGAGGTTACGAAGTCAACTCTCACTGCGTCCTGGTACTGCTGAGGTACCCACTGTTTGGCCTCTTCGACAAGGGCCGTTCCTAATTCAAACTTTTGCTCAACTTCCTTCGTCGCGAACTTAGGGACTGAGAGAACGCGATCCATAAGAAAGCCACGTATGGCACCCTTTGTCACGTCGTAGCCAACCACGTAGCGACGGTGACCCGACACGACAAACCGTAACGGAACGAAGGTTCGCGTCTCCACGCCTTTGCGACGCCAGCGGCCCGGCTTGGCAAACTCAAACGTGACTGCCCTCTTCTGCTGTTTAGCCAGGCCGAATGCAGCCGCCTTGGCACCGAAGCGACTCCCAGTGGCGCGTTGCATGGGCGCGGACTGGAGCAGCCCATTCGGCCCAAAGGGGCGACCAATCGAACATCGAAGCTCGAGTAGTAAACGACTCTCTTCGCTCGTCAGGTGTAGACCGCTCACCCACACGTGGGTTGGGTCAATCGTGTATCGACCCATCGTTTCGATAACTTCCACACCATTGTCGGCGAGGTCGTCGCGGTCTCGGTGAAACATCTGCCGGTAGGCCTCAACGCTCTTCCCGCCATACGCCAATTCTCGAAAGATGCGGCCATCTGCGCCTTCGCGGTCCTCCAGAAGCTGATCGACTATCTGCTCGAGCGTCAAACCCTGTCGGTCGCCAGAAGTGGTCCGCTTCAATAACAGTGAAAGTAAGTTTCGCTGGCGTGAGCCGCTCTTATCGATTTTCTGCTTACTCGCCATCACTGCTCCTCTAGCCAAACCCAACCACCGCTGCACCTGGCAACCCCGCAAAACTCAATCGTACCGGTACCCGAAATTGAAGCCACCGGTTTCATGTCTATAGAGGTCGAATTGGCAGCGTTTATCGCACGAAGCAACACGGCTGGGGAGTAAGCAGTATGCAGGAAATGAGCAGTCATTGGCGGTGTTTACTGCGACATAGTTCGATAAGAGACGGGGGTGCCTAAAAAATAATGGACGCGCCCGACTTATCGCACTACGGTTGCATTGGCAACGACTGGGAGGTGGTATGGCGAAATCGTCAGGAACGCTTTACCATGATCGATGCCTCACCCTCACCGGCGATTTTCTAATGCTCCGTGGGGTTTCTCGCTTTTTAGGGCGCAGTGAATTAATTGAATTTTCTCAGATTGCCGCATTCCGCTTACGGGAAGCGCGGGACTACCCATTTGAACGAGTCCCCTCGTGGGGCATTTCTGATGACAACGTGTGGTTCACCAAAGATTCGCAACGCTGGCGCCGCCGTCAGGCCATCGAACTCGTACTCAAGGACGGCCGGGCCCTGGGCTTTACGCCGGCCCACGCCAGCCGAGTTGCCGAAATCTTGAGCGGCCGGCGCGTGGCTCAACTCTCATAAGGGTCAAGCGAATCCGAACAGCGATTAGCTCATGGTTACTGCTATTGGTAACTGAATCCAACTGCGGACACGCATGTAGGCGAGCCGAATAACGCTTGGCGATTTTCCCGTAAAATGTAAAGGCAGCACGAAAGGAATCATTTTGCCTACTTACGAGTACGAGTGCACAGCGTGTGGTCGACGTTTCGATGTTGTGCAAAAGTTTTCCGACGCCGTGTTGACCACCTGTGAAGAATGCCAAGGGACGCTACGAAAGCTGATCTCAGCACCGGGCATCGTCTTTAAGGGTGGCGGCTTCTACAAGACTGACAGTCGTGGCGGTGGGGACGGCTCGCCCGCATCGACGCCATCTTCAGCAGACTAAGAACCCGAAACTGAGATTCCGTCGATCGCGATGGTTTGACCCGCGGCCGAACCGGGCAACCATTCTTGGTCGCTACCCACGTAGATAACGTCTTGGAGCATTCGCTGCAGGGTCGATGCGACAGTTGCCTCGCGGATGGGCTCAGCGAGTTGACCATCGCGAATAACGAGCCCAGTGATGCCTACGGAGAAATCGCCAGAAATTGGATTGACACCGGAGTGAACACCCGAAAGGGACTCCACAAAGACACCATCACCAATGGCTTCAAATATTTCCGCTTGGTTCAAATGTCCCGGCGTCATCTGGAGCGCTCGGCAACCGGCACTGGGCGAGCCGCCAATGCCCCCACGTAACGCGCTTCCAGTTGAGGTGGTTCCGGCTCGTCTGGCGGAGACGGTGTCGTAGACGAAGGCCTTCAGTACGCCATCTTCGATCAACGTATTGCGACGACACGCCAATCCCTCCCCGTCAAATATTGAGGCTGCGAAGTGACGCGCATCAGTGGGATCATCCACGAGAGTGATGTCGGAAGACCCGACCACTTCACCCATGCGACCCGCAAAAAATGAGCGACCACGCACTACGGCCTCCCCCGAGAGTGAGCCTCCAATGATTGACATCAGGGAGGCGGCCGTACGGGGATCAAATACAGCGACGGTTTTTCGTGATTTGGGCTTTGTTGCACCCAGCATGCGCGTCGCCCGTCGAATGGCATCCTCAGCGGCCTGCTCGATGCTGAGATCTCGAGGTCCGCGTCCAGCGCTAAGCCCCCAACCCGATTGATCGTCCTTGCCATCACTAGCAATTGGACTCACCGAAAGATAGGCGCCGGTGCGAGCGTATCGAGCGGCGATGCCAGTCGTTGAAGCAATTGCACTCGCTGCCCGATAATCGGAGTAGCTGGCTGAGTCGACTTGGCGAATACGGGGATCGCCATGTCGCACCGCCTGTTCGAGCGCAATAGCCATGGCGATCTTCTCATCCAGCGAGACGAGCTCGATGTCGTCCGAAACGAGTTCGAGAGAGACGGGAAGTACGCCATCGGGACGGGCAAACGCGAGGTACTCATCTTCACTGGCGAACTGCACGTTGTCGCGCGCTTCACGTAATGCCGCGCTGATCGCTTCTTCGTCCAACGAGCCGGCCCAGGCACTGCCCACTTGGGCTCCGCCGGCGCCATCGCGCAACACTCGAATGCCGATTCCGTCTGACGACGCAGTGGTCAGACTCTCAATGGCCCCCTGATAGGCCTCCACGTCGACTTCGGTGGAGGAGGCGACAAAGACCTCAATCTGCTCCGAACCGGTTGCTCGGGCCACGATCGATTGTGCGAGGGCTAGGAGGTCGCTCATGCCGCTGTACCGCCAATAGTGACGCCAGTTAAGCGCATGGTGGCCTGCCCGGTCCCCACCGGAACCTGCTGACCATCCTTGCCACAGGTGCCTGGTGTCATCGAAAAGTCGTTGGCCACCGCGTCGACCCGCTTCAGAACATCGGGGCCATTGCCAATCAAGTTGCATTCGCGGAGTGGTGTCGTGATTTCCCCATTCTCGATGAGATAGGCCTCAGTCATGCCGAAGACAAAATCGCCCGTAGTGGTATTTACTTGACCACCACCGAGTTGCGCCACGTAGACGCCATACGGGGTAGAGGCAATAATCTCCTCGGGCGTTGAAGTGCCTTCGAGGAGATAGGTGTTCGTCATACGCACCAGCGGAAGGTGGGCGTAGGTCTGCCTGCGCCCGTTACCTGACGAAACGCGACCTTCCTTGCGAGCACGTAGGAAATCCCACATGTAATCCGTCAGGATGCCGTTTTCAATCAAAACATTGCGTGAAGCTGGGCGCCCCTCATCATCGATGGCTAGGTAGCCCCACTCCCCCATGACCGTGCCGTCATCCACCAACGTGACTAGTTCGCTGGCCACTTGCTCGCCGACCTTGCCGGCGTAAATGGACGCCTGCTTCAAAATCGCGTCAGCCTCGAGACCATGCCCACACGCTTCATGAAACAAGATGCCACCAGATCCACCAGCCAGTACAACTGGTAGATCGCCAGAAGGTGCGGGGCGAGACTGCAACTTGGCTATGGCCTGTCGTGCCGCCCCACTTGCCGCTTCGGCAATCCGCTCTGGCGAGAGCATTTCGAAGCCCCGCGTGCCGGCGACGGGTCGATAACCAGTCTGCATACCAGTGTCACCGGCGGCGATGCACGACACATTGAAACGAGTACGGACCTGATGATCGCCGGCGAACGTACCTTCTGAGTTGGCAACGATGAATCGTCGCGAGGAATCACCAAGTGCCACCTGCACTTGCGAGATTGCGTCACCCGCTGATCGTGCGACCTCGTCGGCGTGTAACAACATTTCAATCTTCCGTTTTTTGTCCACTGATGACGGAAGCTCTTGCGCAATTGTGGTGTGGCCGCGATGGCTTTCAAGAGCGACGGTGACCGTACCGCCACCACCGGAACGCGCCACAGAAGCTGCGGCCTCGGCGGCTCGCTGAAGACTGGCGGGCGACAGGTCGGCCGTATGAGCAAATCCCGTGGTGTCACCCACGACAACACGGATACCCGCACCGCGTTCACGTCCCGAGGTGAGTTCCTCCACGCGACGTTGATCCAAAGTGGCCGAAGACGTACTGCGATCCTCTACGAATATCTCTGCAAATTCGCCGCCTCGAGCCATAGCCGTGGCGAGAACGCCTTCAATAATGCTCTGTTCCAAAAGGGTCTCAGTAGTCACAAGGGCATCGTAGTGGCGCCATAGATGCCGTTACCGAGACTGGTGAGATGGCTGGCAATGCGAATTAGGCTGGAGTCGTGCTCCTACCGTCGATCAACTCTCCGGAAGATATCAAGCACCTCTCCTACCCCGAACTAAATCAACTCGCCGCCGAGATTCGCGAATTCGTCATTGCGGCAGTCACCAAGACGGGCGGGCACCTTGGCAGCAACCTTGGCGTCGTCGAGCTCACGCTGGCCATTCACCGCATCTTTACTTCACCGAGCGATGTCGTGCTCTGGGATACGGGTCATCAGACCTACGTCCACAAATTGCTCACCGGGCGACGAGACGGCTTCGATCGCCTCCGAAAGCGCGACGGTATTTCGGGTTATCCCAACCGCACTGAAAGCGTGCATGACTGGATCGAGTCATCGCACGCCTCAACGGCCCTTTCCTATGCTCACGGGCTTTCGGTCGCCATGCAGCAACGTGGCGAATTGGTTGGTCACGGAGGAGACCGTCGAATCGTGGCCGTTGTCGGCGATGGATCGCTCACGGGTGGCATGGCATTCGAGGCCCTCAATAATCTGGGGCACCACAATCAACGAGTTGTAATTATCTTGAACGACAACGGCCGTAGCTACGCACCGACCGTTTCTAAGCTGTCCGAGTCGCTGACGCAACTTCGCTTAAACCAGACCTACGTCACCACCACCAATCGCCTCCGCGAGGCGCTCAGAAAGATTCCA
>CALAYR010000134.1 GCA_937894805.1 uncultured Acidimicrobiaceae bacterium
AGGAGTTCAATGACGCGGGCCTTAGCCTCAGCCTTGCTCATACCGAGCCGCACCTGGAGTGATTCACCAATCTGTTTGCCAATTTTGGTGACTGGATTTAGTGAAGTCATGGGGTCCTGGAAGATCATTGCAACCTTGGTGCCCCAGATATCACGAAGCGTCTCATCCGTTGCGCCAACGATTTGATGCCCGTCGAGCAGGACTGATCCGCCGACTTCTACATTGGTGCGAGGCTGAAGCCCCATGATGGTTCGACTTAGGACTGTCTTGCCTGAACCAGACTCTCCGACAACACCGAGAATTTCGTTCGGACCAAGTCGGAAACTAACCCCTCCGACTGCAGGTAGCGGACCACGAGCGGTGCTGAAGGTTGTCGTGAGATTCTCGACAACGAGCAGATCGCCCGCAGGGTTTTGATTGGTGGAATTGTTATCTTGGCTCACAGCTTGACCTCAGTGACATCGAAGTAGGAACGGAGTCGGTCTCCAACAAAATTCAGCGCCAGAATAAACAAGCAAAGGATTGCTGAAGGAAAGATGATTAGCGGCCAATTCTGAGGAACGTTGTTGAGCGATTGTCGAGCATCGTTAATCATGTTTCCCCATGATGGTGCGACGTCGGGTGCAATCGAAAGTCCTAGGAACGCAAGGACGCCTTCCAGTGCAATCACGGTTGCTACGCCGAAGAGAAGGAAAGAAAGCCCGGTTGGGGCCACATTTGGTAGCAATTCGCGGAAGATAATCCGTCGGTCTTTGGCGCCCTGAACACGAGCTGCCGTCACATACTCCTTGCTGCCCGCACTGAGTGCGGCGGCGCGCATCACTCGGTACACAAGGGGAATCGAGGAGATTCCGATAACAATGATGATCTTTCCGAGCGACCTTGGCGTCCAGAATGACAGAACTGCGATGATTGCGATAATGGAGGGGAAAGCCAGGAACGTAAACATCACTGAAGACATGATGACGTCCACTTTGCCGCGTCGGTAAGCCGCCAACATTCCGAGGGGGCCACCAATGCCGAATGCGATCGCCATGGATCCAATGCCAACGCCCAACGAAATGCGAGCGCCCCAAGCGAGGCGTCCAAAGATGTCTCGACCTAGATCATCGGTTCCCATGAGGTGCTCGAAAGACATCCCCATGCCAGGCATGCTGATCATCTCATTAGGGTCTGGAATTGGCAGTATTGATGCGAGCAGTCCCACAAGGACATTCACGACGAGCCAGGCGACGCAAATCCAAGTGAAGATGCCAATTGGTGGCTTCTTTTCCGGCTGCTCTACAACTGACTCTGCGGGGCTTACGACAACTTCGTTATTAGTCACGGGCAATCCTTGGGTCAACGAGGGTGGTAATGAAATCGACTGCGAAGTTGATCACGATGACAGCCACGGCCACAACAAACACCGTGCTTTGAATCACCAGGTAGTCCTGAAGGGTGATGGACGCGATTAGCAAGCTGCCTAGTCCGGGGATCGACAGCAGGTACTGAACTACGAAACCACCTGCGATTAGCCCACCAATGTTGATTCCAGCTGTACCCAGTAGGGCGACAGACGAAGGACGGAAAGCGTGACGCCACATGATGCGACGACGCGACAGACCCTTCGAACGCGCCATGGTGATGTACTCCTCTTGGAGCGTGGCGATCAGGTCCGAGCGCAAAACTCGGAAATAGACGACAAACGAACCGATTGAGAGGGTAAGCGACGGAATGAGAAGGCTCATTAGGTTGTCCTTGAGCGCCGTGAAAAACGTTCCGGTGTCGCTGAACAGCATTCCCCACTCAGGGAATCGCGTGAAACTTGCGGGCCCAGTGCCGGGGATCTGCCACTTAATGGCAATCAAGAGCACTAGGTAGACGACGATGATGAATGAAGGCACGCTGAGTAGCCCGAAGGTAATGCCGTTACTCAAACGGTCAAATAGTCCATTGGGCTTCTTCGCTGCCTTCATTGCCAGGGGAATTGCAGCCGCGAAAGCCAGAATTTGGGAAACGACGATCATTTCGAGGTCGATAGGCAGAGCCTTGGCAATGGAGGTATTGATTGATTCGTTCGTGATGTACGACTTCCCAAGGTCACCTTGAAGCACGTGACTCATCCATGTGAGGTACTGCTGCACAAGACCCTTGTCCAGACCGAGTTGGGCAAAGAGCTTCTTCTTGTTCTCCGGGGTATTTCCGCTTCCGAGAATCACCGTTGCAAGGTCACCAGGAAGCAAGTGGATCATGTAAAAGCTTCCGATGGAAATCGCAGTGATGATCAACACCAGCGCAACTAGTCGTTTTGTGAAGTACTTAAGCACTGCTCCTCTTTCAGACTTATTGAGAATACTCAATTTCAATGCCATCTTGGGTTCATGGTGACGGCGTAGGATTCGAACTTGATGAAGCGTCTCTGGAAAGTTGTTTCGACCCTCAGCCCCATCGGTATTGCAATGCTGGTAGGGCTCGACATCACAATTGGCTTTTTTCTAAGGTTTTCGACGACGTCGAAATTGTGGTTAGACGAAGCGCTAAGCGTGAATATCGCGAGCGGAACGTTGGGCCAAATTGTGGCGAACCTCCGAAACGATGGCGCCCCACCGCTGTATTACTTCCTCTTGCATGCCTGGATGACGCTGTTCGGACATTCGGACGCAGCCGTGCGGTCCCTTTCTGGGATCATTTCAGTTCTGGGATTGCTGGCTGCCTTTGTGCTCGCCCGACGGCTCTGGGGCTCAAAACACGCCTTTGTGGCTACTGCCGTGCTCGCGGTAATGCCCTACAGCGTCTATTTCGGCACGGAAGCCAGGATGTACTCCTTGGTAATGCTGGAGTCGACCCTCCTGCTTTTCGTATGGCTCGGTAGATGGGAAGCCCCTGCATTCAAAAGAAGCATCATTGCGATGTTCCTCATTGGCATGATCCTCTACACCCATTACTGGTCTATCTACTTGATCGGCGTTCTATCACTCGCCACAGCGGTGGCGTTTTGGCGTAGTCGCTCATTTAACGGAGAAATTAAGTTCAAGGCCCTCGCCATTGTCGGGGGAGGAGTGCTTTGGCTTCCGTGGTTGCCGATCTTCAACGAGCAGCGACTACACACTGGTACTCCTTGGTCCCCGGCACCAGCATTCTTCCAGTTTCTCAACTGGATTGAGGGGTTTGTTGTCAATCAGAGTCGCCAACATATAACTCCGTCACTCCATCATGAAGTGAACTTGTTGTTTTTTATTGTCATTTTGGTTCTGGGTGTTTTTGCGATGGTTATGAAGGACCGCGACCTTGTCCAGCTAGACCTTCGCGTGCCCACTGATGCGAAGTTCTTGGTTGTTGTTGTCTTCGGCACCATGCTCCTCGGCCTTCTGGCGAGTCATTTTGGCCACACGACTTTCGTGCCCCGCTACGCATCGGTTATTGCCGTGCCTGTGGCACTTTTGGTCGCTCGTGGGATTATGGTCATAGATAAGCCCATTCGCATCCTGATGGCCCTACTCGTGTTGTCGGGTGGCATGTTGTGGACCAATAAGTGGGGTCGAAACGTACAGCGCTCACAAGCTGGCCAGGTCGCAACGGTGTTAGCCGCGGCAAAGCCCAACTCGTACGTGTTTATGTGTCCCGATCAGCTCGGCCCCTCGGTACTGCGATACGCCAGAAATGACCTGGAATTCAGTTCATATCCCCGCTACTCCAAGCCTGAAATCGTCAATTGGTATGACTACAAAGACGCATTCGCCGCAACCTCGCCGGCTCTGGCAGGTTCAACCGTGATGGCGGCCGCAGAGAATCGGGATATTTATGTGGTTTGGTCGTCGGGCTACACGCTGAAGGGCACCTGTAAGGCTGTCGTGCGAGACATAGCCCTCGCCACAGGACGTCCGGCAGTGAGACTCCTGCAAGCCCGCCTAACTGGCTTCTATCAGTCGATGAATGTGACGTTTTTGCCACTTTCCGAGTAGCGCGGTCTTGGCTAGTGTTTAGCCATGAGTGATTCAAATCCCATCGTTGTCATCGGCGGCGGCCCCGCCGGTCTTACTGCTGCATACGAAATCGTGAAGCGCGGTGGCTCGGTCATCGTTTACGAGGGTGACAGCGTCGTCGGAGGTATCAGCCGCACGGTCGAGCGTGATGGTTGGCGATTTGATATCGGCGGACACCGATTCTTTACCAAGGTAAAGGAAGTCGAAGAGCTGTGGCACGAAATCCTGCCCGATGAGGATTTCTTACTGCGTCCTCGGATGAGTCGAATTTTTTATGACGGCAAGTACTACGACTATCCACTCAAGGCCGGCAACGCACTGAAGAATTTGGGCCCATTCGAGGCCGTACTTTGCGTACTGAGTTATGTGTGGGCGAGGGTTCGACCACCAAAGGACCAAACAAATTACGAAGGTTGGCTCGTTGCTCGTTTCGGTTGGCGCCTCTACCGACGCTTCTTTGAGACGTATACGCAAAAGGTATGGGGCGTACCAGTCAAGGAGATGCCTGCGGACTGGGCGGCCCAGCGCGTGAAGAGCCTGTCACTGAGCAACGCCATATTGAACGCCCTTCTGCCCAAACGCGGACAGACGGAAATCACGTCACTTATCGAAGAATTCCAGTACCCGAAGTTCGGTCCCGGCATGATGTGGGAGAAGTGTGCGGAGTTGATCGAAGCCAAGGGTGGCCAAGTGCACCTCAAGGCCAAGGTTGTGGGGATCAAGGTCGAAAACGGTAAGGCAACTGGCGTCGACGTGCTGCATCGCGACGGCTCTACTGTTTTCCAGCCAGCATCTCACGTGATTTCTACGATGCCCATGGCTCAGCTCGTTGATGCTTTCCAGCCGGCTCTTCCGGAGGAGATTTTGACGGCCGGACATGACCTGCACTACAGAGACTTCCTTACTGTTGCTCTCGTAATTCCAGAGAATCTTGCCTTCCCCGATAACTGGATTTACATTCACGCTCAGGAAGTGAAAGTCGGCCGGATCCAGAACTTCGGATCCTGGTCTCCCTACCTGGTTAAGGAAGGTCGCACGTGCCTGGGCCTGGAGTTCTTTGTTTTTGAGGGCGACGAACTCTGGAATGCTCGTGATGAGGACCTTATTGAACAAGGCAAGCGCGAACTGGAGTACCTGGGGCTAGCCAAGGCGTCTGACGTAGAGATGGGCTACGTCTTCCGAATGCCCAAGGCGTATCCGTACTACGACAGTCACTATCAAGCGAACGTTAAGACGATTGCTACATATCTGGAAAATCAGGCCAGCAATGTGCATTTGATCGGCCGAAATGGCATGCACAAGTACAACAATCAGGACCACTCAATGTTCACTGCGATGTTGACGGTGGACAATATTTACGGTGGAAATCACGATGTTTGGAATGTGAACGTCGAAGAGGAATATCACGAAACGGGTAAGGGCGGTACCGGAAGGGATGCCCCGATTCTGCCCGCACGCACTCCTCAGGCTTAACAACGCCGATGGCGCGGGGGATTGCGGTACGACTGAACGCGCTTCTCAGCGGCGCAGTTGTGGTTGCCTTTGCCGGGTTAGTGGCCAATGTGCTCAATCTCGGTGTAAGCGTTCTTATTGCACGGCTTCTTAATCCGACCGACTACGGCGCCTACTCGCAGATGGTTGGCATTTTCTTTATTGTGGCGCTCCCGGGTTCCGCTCTCTCTGTGGCCGTTGTGCGGCGGGCGACGTACTATCTCGTTAGAAACGACGAGTCTCTCATGGCCCGCTGGCAACGGCGGCTAAATCAACGGCTGATCCGATGGGCGCTGGCCTTCTCCCTTATCGCCCTTGCCGGTTCATTCTTGTTGGCACAGTGGATGGGCCATCGATCATGGCTCGCCGTCTGGGTCAACGCTCTGGCAGCAATCTCGTGGGCGTTGCTGAACGTTGACAGAGCCCTCCTTCAGTCGCGGCAAAGGTATCTGGCACTCGCGTCAAACTTCTTGTTAGAAGGGGCGATGCGTACCGTGTTTATGGTGCTGGGCAGTCCATTCGGCGTGACTGGAATTGTTGCCGGTCTCCTGGTCGCTATCGGCGTCGCCCGATGGCATGCGAGACGGCTGGTACGAGTGAGAGAGGTTGCTGGTAACGAGGAAGCTCTAGAGCACACAGGAATCACCACCGACTTGCTGATCGCGCTCGCGACACTCGCATTACTTGCGACACTTCAATTCATCGACGTGTTTCTTATTGGGCGCTACAGCGCCAGCGCGGCTGGCGCCTATTCTGCTATTTCACAGGTGGCAAAGACGATTGTCTATGGCGCGATCATTCTGGGAAATTTCCTTCTCCCCGAGACTGCAATCGCCGACCGACGTGGGCGAGATGCCTATCGACAGCTAACAATCGCTGCCGGACTCCTGCTGATTCCGGTAGCGATTCTCCTGATTGCCTCAGAGGTCGCGCCAAAGAGCTTGCTCACCCTGGTCTTCGGTTCGCGGTATGCCACGGAGTATGGCTCGATGACAAGCTTGATACTCGCAATGGTGTTTCTGGGTGGCAGCACACTGCTTTCGGTGTACCTCTTAGGTTCGGGCCGACGATGGCCGACACTCTGGCTGGCCGGCACCACTGTCGGCGGAGCCATCTATCTAGCTCGTGCGGGTGGGGCTGTTCCCGAAACCGTACATCGAGACCTCATTCTCCAGATGGTGGTCTTTCTTGGCCTTCTCCTAGCAACTCTGAGACCGACTGTGACAGATGGGGATGCCAATGTCTGAGGAACAGACTGCACTGCAAGCTTTGGTTCGGGCGAGTGGTATTTCCACAATCAACGTTGTGGCATGGAGAGACCTCGATGATCCCGAAGCAGGGGGGTCTGAGTTGCACGCTGACGAGATTTTGAGACGCTGGGCCGCAGCGGGGGTCGCCATTCAATCCCGAACTTCCGCCGTTCCAGGTCGGTCCGCCCGTGTGGAGCGCAACGGCTACAAAGTAGATCGGAACGGTGGGCGTTATCAGGTTTTTCCAAGCGTCATTCTGAGAGGTTTCTTCAGTAGGCGCTCACATCGTCCTGATGGCGTCGTCGAGATCTGGAATGGAATGCCTTTCTTGTCCCCACTTTGGCATCGAGGGCGCCGTCTAGTGCTTCTGCATCACGTTCATGGGGAGATGTGGCAGATGACCCTGCCGGGCATCCTGGGGCGCATTGGGTGGCTCATAGAACATCGCTTGGCTCCACCCTTCTACCGACGGACGACCATCGCCACACTCTCGAGATCCTCGCAGGAAGAGATTGAAGAGCGGATGCATCTGCGCCGCGTGGCCGTGGTGCCGCCGGGCATTTCTGCCACCTTCACCCCGGGGTCAGTGCGCTCTCCCGTACCCCTAGTGGTCGCGGTCGGTCGCCTTGTGCCAGTGAAACGATTCGACCTCTTGATTGAGAGTTTCATGGCCGTTCGTCAGCAGGTCCCCACAGCGCGATTCGTTGTTGTGGGCGAAGGATACCTTCGTACGGAGCTCGAAAGGCAAATTGAGTCACACGGTGCTCAGGAGTGGATTTCACTGCCGGGTCGAATCTCTGATGAAGAACTCTTGGCGCTCTATCAAGAGGCCTGGCTAGTTTCGTCAATGTCGTTGCGTGAAGGGTGGGGGATGTCGCTCACGGAAGCGGCCGCCTGCGGCACTCCTTCAGTGGCAGTGAATATCGCTGGTCACAGAGACGCGGTGATTGACGGCCAGAGCGGGCTGCTAGTCGAAGAAGCTGACGTTGCAGAAACCATTACAAGCGTTCTGCAAGATGAGGATCGGCTCAACACACTACGAGCAGGCGCTTTGAGGTATGCCAACTCGCTCACTTGGGACAGCGCGGCTCTGAAGCTCTTCGAGCTCCTTAGCGCAACTCGCTAATCAGAGGTCCTCTCGAGGGTCACTACAAGATTCATGGTCAGCATCTCGTTCGCGATTGGTACTCGGAGGAGCCATCCAAAGCTTTCCGGTAAGTAACGGGGATGAGCGCTCACTACGACTATGCGAGGATCGTCACGAAGTGACTCCATGACATCGCTGATTCGTATCCGAAAGAAGTTCTGAGAGTACACATTGCGGGGTAAATGGCCGTGTTTGCGAGAGTATCGACGTCGAGCGAAGCTTCCCGAGATGAGATGCCAAGGTGACGTTTCGCGGCCACCCCAAGGCGAGAACCAGGTGGAATTTTGCAGATAGATCGAACCTCCCGGCCGAGTCACTCGAACCAGTTCGTTTATCAAGGCTTCGGG
>CALAYR010000135.1 GCA_937894805.1 uncultured Acidimicrobiaceae bacterium
TGGAGCGTCGTGAACTGCGCCGGTATCGGCTGGGCCACCCGCACCCTCGGCAAGGACGGCGAATACAGCTCGGCCCACGACCTCGACCTGTACCGCAAGGTCATCGAGATCAACCTGGTCGGCACCTTCAACGTCTGCCGTCTCGCCGCTACCGCGATGAGCCGCAACACCCCCGACGTCGACGGCGCCCGTGGTGCCATCGTCAACACCGCTTCGGTTGCTGCCGAAGACGGTCAGATTGGTCAGGTCGCCTACTCGTCATCTAAGGGTGGCGTCGTTGGTCTGGGCTTGCCGCTCGCACGTGACCTCTCGGTCGTGGGCATCCGCGTCAACACCATCCTTCCTGGTCTCATCGACACCCCGATCTACGGTTCCGGCCCCGCCTCGGACGAGTTCAAGGCCCGCCTGGGTTCAGGCGTCTTGTTCCCGAAGCGTCTTGGCTACCAGGCCGAGTTCGCGACGTTGGCCGCCGAGTTGCTTGCTAACAGCTACATGAACGCTGAGTCGATTCGCCTCGACGCCGGCATTCGCATGCAGCCCAAGTGATCTAACCGAGTACAGAAATACCGGGGCCGCAAGGCCCCGGTATTTTTTTGTTCGCTCTCCGTCAGCGGAGCGGTCCGCTACTGCAGCAGGTCGGCGACGAGCCCTTGGACGCGCAACAAAATGTCGTCGCGAATTTCACGGACCGTTTCGATGGGCTGACCGGCCGGATCCTGCAGGGCCCAGTCCATGTACTTCTTGCCGGGGTAGACGGGGCAGACATCGCCACAACCCATGGTGATAATCACGGTTGCATCCTGCACCATCTCGTCGGTGAACTTCTGCGGACGATTACCGGTGATGTCGATGTCCCACTCCTGGAGCGCGGCCACCACGGCGGGGTTCAGCGTTTCGCCCGGGGCCGAGCCGGCCGAGTAGACCGCAATGCGGTCGCCGGCCTCGCGAGCCAGCAGGGCGGCGGCCATCTGCGAGCGACCAGCGTTGTGGACACAGAGAAAGAGAACGGCGGGCTTCATGACACTTCCTTTCGAGGGGCGAGGCCCTTGACGATGAGAACACCCACGACGCCACCGACAACTTGGGCCGCGATAAAGAAGAGCACCGAGCTCGGGGCAATACCGGCGAAGGAGTTCGAGAACATGCGACCCACCGTGATGGCGGGGTTGGCGAAGCTCGTCGACGACGTGAAGAAGTAGGCACCAGTGATGTAGGCGGCCACCGCTCCGGCAATCCACTGGCCCTTTTCGAGTGCGACCAGCAAGAAGATGGTGATGACCAGACCGGCCGTAGCAATTACTTCGGACAGAAAGTGGGGACCCGAAACCCGCTGGTGGGTCGAGAAGGTAACGACGGGAAGGGCGAACATCGCGTTAGCCAGAATGGCTCCACTAATGCAGCCGGCCACCTGGAAGGGAATGTAGCGAAGAGCGTCTACCGGCGACCGGCCAGTGAGTGCGACCTTGGCCAGAGAGACAATCGGGTTGAACTCGGCGCCTCCGAGGGGGCCGAGCACTTCGATCAAGAAGAAGAGACCGACGCCGGTGACCAGAGCATTCTCCAGCAACTGAAGTCCGATATCAGTTGGTGAGAGTTGCTGGGCCGCAATACCGGAACCGACCACGATCATGGCTAGCAACGTGCTGCCTAAGAACTCCGAGCCGAGCCGCCGAGAGAGAGTGATCACCGAAAGAAACTAGTTCTCGAAGACGGCGATGTTGTCGAACTTGGCGTAGTTCTTAATCCAGGCCAACTCGAGGTTGCCGGTCGGTCCGTTTCGGTGCTTGGCCACGATGACTTCGACCTTGCCGGCATCTTCGTAGCCCGACTCTTGCTCGGCGCCGTCAACGGCCCCGGCGCGGTGCAAGAACATGATGATGTCAGCGTCCTGCTCAATAGCACCAGACTCACGAAGGTCCGACATCATGGGCTTGCGCTTCTTGTCCTGTTCGACTGAACGAGAGAGCTGTGAGAGGGCCACGACGGGGCAGGCCAACTCACGGGCCAAGAGCTTGAGTCCACGACTCATCTCGGAAACCTCAACCTGACGGTTCTCAGCTCGAGAACGTGAGCTCATCAACTGCAGGTAGTCGACGATGACGATGCCGAGGTCACCCTCGCGCTGCTTGACGCGACGAGCGCGGGCCCGCACGTCCATCACGGTCAGCATGGGGTTGTCGTCCACAAAGATCTTGGAGTCGTCCAACGCGGCGAGGGCCTTGGTGACGTTCTCCCAGTCAACGTTGCTTAACTGACCCGTCTTCAATCGGCTGCCGTCTACTCGAGCTTGAGACGACAAGATACGTTCGGCCACTTCGAGGCGGCTCATTTCCAAGGAGAAGAAGAGGGCCGGACGTTGCAGCACGGCGCCGACGTGCGTTAAGACCCCGAGAGCAAAGGCCGTCTTACCGACCGATGGTCGCGCACCGATAATGGTCAGTGCCGTGGGCGAAATACCGCGAAGGAGATCGTCGAGTTTGGTGAAGCCCGTGGTGACGCCGTTGTAGCCCGAGGACCCGTCGCGCTCTTCGAGTCGATCGAGCTCGAGTTGGAGCAACTCGGAGAGGGGCTGAACGGTGTCTTCGTTGCCGCGGTCGGCCACGTTCATAATGCTCTGCTCGGCCCGGTCGAAGAGTCCTTCAACATCATCAGTAGTGCCGTAGGCATCATCGACGATGCCGCTGGCTAACTGAATCAAGGTTCGCTGCTTAGCCTTCTGGCGCACGATGGAGGCGTAGTACTCGGCGTTGCCGATGTTCACGGCGTTAGCGGCGAGATCGGCCAACATCACGGCGTCGCCGGCGTTACCACCCGAGACACGCAACTGTTCGAGCAACGTGATGGGGTCGACCGGTTCACCGCGTTGGTCGAGCTCGATCATGGCGCGGAAAATCTGTCCGAAGACGGGGCGGTAGAAGTCCTCTGGTCCGACCTTGGTTTGCGCATTCACGATGGCGTCGTGCGACAACATCATGGCGCCCAAGACGGCCTCTTCGGCCTCGGAGGAGTGGGGCGGGATGCGTGACGCAGCGCTTCGTTGCGACGATGGTTCGTTTGGGATCTGCGTCATATCTCTACCTAGCGTTCCCCATCGAGCCTGTGTAATGCAAGTGGGATTTCCTGTGGAAAACGAGTCTTCCGGGACCCTCTGACAGAAAAACGCCGGGGCGAGATCGCCCCGGCGTTTTCTGAGAACTTCGAACTACTTAGCAACGACCTCAAAGCGAACGGTGGCGACAACGCCATCGAACAGCTCGGCGGAAGCCGTGGCGGAACCGACTTCCTTGACGTGCTCGGCCATCTGAATCTGACCACGCTCCAACGAGATGTTGGTGGCGGTGCGGATCGCGTTCACCAAGTCGGCTTCGTTCACTGAACCGAAGAGACGACCGTTGGTACCAGCGCGAGCGGCGATGGTGAGCGAAGCGGCCTCGATGACACCCTTTTGGGTCTCAGCGGCGGCGCGACTCTGGGCGTCACGAAGGTCACGGCTACGGCGCATCGAAGCGGCCTGAAGCTCCATGGTGTCAGTGGCCGCAAGACCCGAGCCCGAAGGCACCAGGTAGTTACGAGCGAAACCACTCTTTACTTCAACGACATCGCCTCGACGGCCAACGCCCTGAATATCCCTACGAAGAAGAACCTTCATTATTCTGCTCCCACTTCCGTCATTTCCTCAGTCGCGTCTGACTCGACTTCGGTTGATTCGATTGATGTGGCGGACTCATCCGACTCACCGCGTGGGGTGCGTGGACCACGGTCGTCGCGGTCACGTGGACCACGGTCGTCACGGTCACGGCCGCCACCGCGCGTGCGACGCTCGGTCACGGTGCGCTGGGTGTAAGGCAACAGGGCCAACTCGCGAGCGGTCTTGATGGCCTCGGTGATGTCACGCTGGTGCTGCTGACAGTTACCCGAGACGCGACGGCCACGGATCTTGCCGCGGTCCGACAGGTACTTACCCAAGGACTTGATGTCCTTGTAGTCAATGAAGGTCGTGCCGTGGGCGCAGAAGGAGCAGGGCTTCTTCTTTTGATTGCGACGCGGGTCGGGCTTCGGTTGACGGGACTTAGGAATTGGTGGTGTGTTCTTACGTGGCATTAGAAGGGCTCCTCATCAAAGCCGTAGGTACTTGGTTCATTGGTGGTGGTACGAGGGGCGCTGGATGGACGGCTCGAAGCCGCACCACCTTCGCGCTGAGGGTTCTTCGTTACGGCCGCAGTGGCGTAACGAAGTGAGGCGGCGATTTCATCGGCGTTGATCTCAACGATGGATCGCTTGTCACCCTCAGGGGTCTCCCAGCTGCGCTGCTCGAGACGACCGGTCACGAGGACGCGGATTCCCTTCGGCAACGAGTTGGCGACGTTCTCGGCGAGTGAGCCGTAGGCGGTGACGTCAAAATACGACACGCGTTCTTCCCACTCTTGCGTCTGACGGTTCTGCCAGCGGCGGTTGACGGCGATTCCGAATCGGACGGTCGCCTGGCCACTGTTCAAGAACTTCAGCTCGGGGTCGCGGGTGATGTTCCCAACGACGGTGATCGAATTATCTGGCATCTCTACTCCTGTTCGCTCAACAGCAACTTACGAACGAGTCGTGGTCGTTGCTGGCGTGCGACGGGCGGGGAGACGAACAATCTTGAAACGAAGGACTTCGTCGCTCAGACCCAAAATACGGTCCAACTCGGTGACGGTCTCAGCGGCTCCGCTGAACTCGACCACGACGTAGTAGCCCTCTTTCTTCTTGTTGATCTCGTACGCAAGCGCACGCTTTCCCCAACGGTCGATAGCGCCGGGGGTTCCCCCATTGTTTCGGATGGTGTCAAGTGCCCGATCGAGGCTGACTTGGATGTTTTGAGCGTCGACACTGGTGTCGAACACAATCATGGTTTCATAAGGCCGCATAGCCATTTCCTTTCCCTCTGGACCGGTTGCCCGGGCTCCGCGGATCGGAGCAGGGTTGTTACTACTTTTGGTTCCACCGAAGTGGAGTAGCGAGTTTACTCCACTTCCGGGGGGCGAATTCCTAGCCCTCGTTAAAGGTGGCGGGAGTGGGGTACATCTCGTCGGCCGAGGGGAAGGCGCCGCCGCGAACATCGGACACGAATTGACCTAAAGCACCGCTAATTACGGCATTGAGATCGACGTATTGGCGGACAAACTTGGCCGGAGTGCGGTTCCCGAGGCCCAAAAGGTCGTGCCAGACCAGAACCTGGCCGTCAGTGCCGGCACCGGCTCCGATGCCAATGGTGGGAATTTCGAGGGCCGCGGTGACCATGGTGCCCACCTCTTCGGGCACTCCTTCGATTACCAGGGCAAAGGCACCGGCCTCTTGGAGAGCGAGGGCGTCTTCTAAGAGAACGTCGGCCGCCGACTTGGTCTTGCCCTGCACCTTGAAGCCACCCATAGCCAAGACGCTCTGGGGCGTGAGGCCGATGTGGCCCATGACGGGAATTTCAGCGTTAATGATGGCCCGGACCGTGGCTTCACGGTTACGACCACCCTCGAGCTTGACGCTGTGCGCGCCGGCGCGAATTAGGGCCCCGGCGTTGCGCACGGAGTCGGCCACATCCACGTGGTAGCTGAGCCAGGGCATATCGCCCACGATGTGGGAATTGGGCTTGGCGGACGCTACGGCACGGATGTGATGCACCATGTCGTCAATCGTTACCTGCAGGGTATTTTCCTGGCCCATAACGGTGTTTCCCACGGAGTCACCGACCAAAATAACGTCGACTCCGGCCGCACTGGCGAGGCGACCGCCCGGCTCGTCGTAGGCGGTCACCATCACGATGGCGTCCTTACCGTTACGGCGTTTACGGGTGCGTAGCTGCGGGGCGGATATCACTTGGCAACTTTAGGTCGTTGCTCGACCTGACCGCCAGCGTGCCACTTTCGAAGGAGATGGTTGAACTTGCAGCCGATGCACACCTCAACGGCATAACACGTAACGGGGAGCTCTCGCCGTTCCAATCGGCGTAGATCGGCCTTAGAAAGAGGGCAAACGCCACTGGCCGAGAGTTTGTCGCCAAACACGTAGACGACCTGCCGCAGCTCTTCTTTGGAGCAGACCGGGCAGAGTTCGCCCATTAATCGACCCACACCCTTGGCCGCTCGAATGAGATTGAAGTGAGCGTCGCAGAGGTCTTCCACCATCTTTTGACCCTCGCGGACCTGGCGCACCAGGGCGTTGCGTTGCACGCGGTACTCAATAATGGCCCCGTGGGCGAGATCGACAATCGGGCGGCGTGCCATTGGGAGCGACACTACCGTTTTTTCGGCATTTCTGACTACCGTCGTAAATACACGTTTCGATATATCGAACTGATATAGTGACAAACGTGTTAGAGCTCGCCATCCTCGGACTGCTTATGGACCGTGAACACCACGGTTATGAGATCCGTACCCATCTCAAGGATCGCTTGGGTATTGGTGGCAACGCCTCCTTCGGCTCGATTTACCCGGCCATTGGCCGCCTCGAGCGCGAGGGCCTCATCGAGGAAGTCGTCACGAACGAACCGCGCCTCGGTTCATTTTCTACCGGCTCACTCTCCGGCGAGCGGGCCGCCCTCCGCAGCACCCGTTCGGCCACCGGCCTTGGTCGCCGCGGTCGCAAGTCCTACCGGATGACCGAAATCGGTCGCCAGCAGTTCGCCGAGCGGTTGAGTGACCCCGCCACCCTCGATGACGCCCGCAGCTTTTCGCTCCGCATGGCCCTCTTTCGTTTCCTCACCCCCAACGCCCGCGTGATGTTGCTAGAGCACCGTCGCGCCAACCTCGTTGCCCGTTTGCGCGAAATTCGCACTAACGCGGCTAACGCCGAACTCGACAGCTACGCCCGTTCCGTGATGGAACACGCGGCGAAGGCCGTTGAGCTTGACCTCGCGTGGATAGACGACTGTCTAACTACCGAGCGCAGCACTGCAGTACCCCAAAACAACCAAACCATCGCTCACGAAGCGAAGTAGGAAAGGAGCGCCATGGGAAAGATTCGTGTCGCAATCGCCGGCGTAGGAAACTGCGCTAGTTCTCTAGTTCAAGGTGTTACGTATTACCGTGACGCCAAGGTCGGGGACCACGTGCCCGGACTGATGCACGTCGAGCTCGGTGGCTATCACGTCAGCGACCTCGAATTCGTCGCCGCCTTTGACGTTGATGCCACCAAGGTGGGCAGTGACCTCACCAAGGCCATCGAGGGTGGACAGAACAACACCATCAAGTTCGCCGACGTACCGAACCTCGGTGTCACCGTGCACCGTGGACCAACCATGGACGGTTTGAACAAGTACTACCGCGCCTCCATCGACGAGTCGCCGGCCGAGGCCTGTGACGTCGTGCAGGTGTTGCGTGACAGCAAGGCTGACGTTCTCGTCTCCTACCTCCCCGTTGGATCTGAAGAGGCCCAGCGCTTCTACGCCCAGGCCGCCATCGACGCCGGTGTCGCCTTTGTTAACGCGATCCCCGTCTTCATCGCTTCCGACCCCGAGTGGGCCGAGAAGTTCCGCGCCGCCGGCGTGCCGATCATTGGTGACGACATCAAGAGCCAGGTCGGAGCCACAATCGTGCACCGCGTGCTCAGCCGTCTCTTCGAGGACCGCGGTCTCGCCATTGACCACACCTACCAGCTCAACGTGGGTGGAAACATGGACTTCAAGAACATGTTGGACCGCGACCGTCTCGAGAGCAAGAAGATCTCCAAGACTCAGGCCGTTACCAGCCAGCTCGAGATCAGCCACATGAGCGCTGACGACATCCACATCGGCCCCAGCGACCACGTGCCGTGGTTGAAGGACCGCAAGTGGTGCTACATCCGCATGGAGGGCCGCAACTTCGGTGACGTGCCCTTGAACCTTGAGCTCAAGCTCGAAGTGTGGGACTCCCCCAACTCGGCCGGTGTCATCATCGACGCCGTTCGTTGCGCCAAGGTCGCTCTCGACCGCGGCATTGGTGGCCCCATCCTCGGACCTTCGGCCTACTTCATGAAGAGCCCACCCGTGCAGTACCACGACGACGTGGCCCACAACATGGTGGAAGCCTTCGCGGACGCTGGTGCCGACAACCCCATCTGGCC
>CALAYR010000136.1 GCA_937894805.1 uncultured Acidimicrobiaceae bacterium
GTCAGAAGTTTGGTTTGCCCAAAACAGTTCGGATTATTGAGGCTCTTGGCAAGACGGTGCGCGAGATGCATAGCGCTCCGGACCCGACCGTTGTTCTAGAAGTGACTGTGGCCCGCCTGACTCATCCTGAACTCGATAACGACGTCGCGGCGCTACTTGAGCGAGTCGCCAAGTTGGAGAAGCAGGTGGCTCAAGGTGTCTCGGCCGCTCCAGCGGCCCCGGCACCGAGAACGCCGACACCCTCACGTCCAATCGCCGGTCTCCAGCGAACGGGCGCGGCCGCTCCACAGCCGACCTCGCCACCCCCGGCTCCAGCTGCATCGGTGGCGGCCGACGAGCCAGTGACGGAGTCAGTGGCCGTGGCGGCGACCCCGGTGTCAAGTGACTTGTCCACACTGACGTTGAACGATGTGGTGACACGAATTGAGAGCACGGTCATGCCGACGCTGATGCGTTCGGCCCAGGCGCTACTGCGCACTTCCGAATGGCGATCCTTCGACGATGGTGTGCTGACGATTGCCCTCACTGGGTCCGGTCTGCGCAACGCGGCCGAGCGTATTGAAGATGGTCTGCGTAAGGCCCTCGATGTCGAGTTTGGTGCACGGATTCAGTTGGTGTGGACCTTCGACGGGGTGGCCCCCGTTGATCCCGCCGCTCCGGCCGCCTCCAGCGTTCGCATGGCGGAAGAGACCGACGTGAGTGACGAAGAGATTGATGACAGCCCCGTTCTCACACACGACTTCCAAGCACACTTACTGAAGGAAGCCTTCCCGAATGCTGAAGAGGTCTAGTGAGTTACCCCCCTTCGCTCCAGTCCGTTATTGACGAGCTCGGTCGATTTCCCGGAGTCGGTCCCAAGTCGGCGCAGCGCATTGCCTTCTGGCTCATGCGTCAGCCCGACGAAGATGCCCGACGACTGGTGGAGTCAATTCTCTCGATGAAGTCGAGCTTGTCGCTCTGCCCGCAGTGTTGCAATATCTCCGAGAACAATGGCGTCTGTTCGCTATGCAGCGATGCACGACGCGACGGGGCCATTCTCTGTGTCGTCGAGGAGCCTCGCGATGTGCTCGCCATCGAACGCTCCAATGCGTTCCGCGGTCGGTACCACGTGCTCCACGGGCTGATTAATCCGCTCGAAGGCGTCACCCCCGATCGACTGAAGGTGCGCGAACTCCTCCAACGACTCCATGACGACACGATTCAAGAAGTGATCTTGTCGTTGAGTCCCACGGTGGAGGGCGACACCACCACGCTCTATCTCTCGAAGCAACTGGCCGATACCGGACTACGAGTGACGCAAGTGGCTACCGGTCTGCCGGTCGGTGGTGACATGGAGTTTGCCGACGATCAAACAATTGGGCGAGCCCTCGAAGGTCGCCGAGTGCTCTCGCAGGGGTTGGCGAACTAACCGATCGTCATCATGCAGATGACGCCCAAGACGATGCAGTAGACCCCGAAGATCCACAACGTGTGGGTTGTAAACCACTTAGCCAGAAACTTCACTGAGAAGTAGGCCGCGAAACAAGAGACCACGGCCGCACCGAGGGCTTGGGCCCGAATGCCGTCGCCGAGGGGACCGAGGAGATCGGGGATTTTGTACAACCCGGCCAGCAAGATGACGGGCGTGGCCAGCAAGAAGCTGAATTCGGCCGCGTCGGCGTGATTGAGTCCACGTAAGAGTCCGGCCACCATGGCGACACCACTGCGCGAGATACCGGCGAAGAGTGCGGCGATCTGCGAGCTGCCCACGATGGTGGCGTTGGTGGTGCCGAGATTGGCGAGCTGGTGCCGGGCATCGCGGTGGGCGACTCGACGACGAATAAGTTCACCGACCAGCATGATGAAACCGTTCACGGTGAGAAAGATGGCCGCGTAGTGGGGCTTGGAAAAAATCGTGCGCAACTTGTGCTCAAAGACGAGGCCCACTAGGCCAACGGGAATGGTGCCCAACACAATGAGAAAGAGCAGTCGATAACGGGCGTCGGTGTTGGGTCGATTAACGGCCCAGAGTGTTGATGGACCGTCAGCTCGGGCGCGAGACAGTTGGGCCCAAAGCCCGCGCATCAGGTCGACCCAGGTGGCGCGGTAGTAGGCGATGAGGCCAATGGCCGTGCCGACGTGGAGGGCAACGAGGAGGGCGAGGAAGTAGCTCTCAGGCTGAGACTGGGCCCGCGCCATTTCCGTCCATCCGAAGATCTTGGGGAAGAGGACGGCGTGGCCGAGACTCGAAACGGGGAAGAGTTCAGTGACTCCCTGCAGGAGTCCCATGAGGAGGGCTTGGTACCAGGGCAAGACGGCGGCGGTAATCATGTCCTTACGCTACGCCTGGCGTTCGACTCTGCTCGTCATGCGGCAGACTTAAGCGATGCGATTCCTCACCATTGTGCGCCACTGCGAAGCTGAACCGGGTACCGACGATTTCGTTCGGACCTTGACCGAACGCGGTCGACGTCAGGGCGAAGAGATTCGCAGTCGTGTGTTGGATAGCGAGCAGTTGGCCCCGTACGGGCCGGTGACGGCCCTCGTGAGTGCGGCCGCCCGTACTCGTGAGACCTACGCCCTTGGCTTTGCCGGAACGGCCTTTGTCCACGCCCTAGAAACCAGCGAGTTGATCTACAACGGCCAACGAGACGTCACGCCATTTGAAGTTCTCGAGCAGTTGGCCGCCATTGATCCCGTGCGCGAGTCACTCCTCGTGCTTGGTCACTTTCCCTGGGTCTGGCAACTCGTCAGCGAACTCACCGAAGAAATGCCCGAGGCGCTGGTCTCGGACTACCCCGTGGGCACGGCCGTAGTTCTCGCGATTCCAGAGGATGAGCAAGTTGGCCTGCGCCACTACGAAGTGGCCGCAGTGTTTATTCCGACGATTTAGAGCGCGCGAAGGATCGCCGCGTCACCCTGACCACCACCACCACAGAGCGCGACAGCGGCAACACCACCACCACGACGGCGAAGCTCAAACAGTGCGGTAAGCGCCACGCGGGTACCGGACATACCGAGGGGGTGACCCAAGGCAATCGCACCACCGTTGACGTTGACCTTGTCTTCGTCGATGCCCAGCTCGTCGGCCGAGGCCAGACCAACTGCGGCGAAGGCCTCGTTCATTTCGAAGAGGTCGATGCTCTTCACGTCAATACCGGCCTTGGCGGCGGCCTTCAAGATGGCGCGGCTGGGCTGGTTCAACAGTGAGGCGTCGGGACCGGCGACCTGGCCGTAGCTCAGGATTTCACCGATTGGGGTGAGACCGAGCTCCTTGGCCTTGGCGGCAGACATGACGAGTACGGCGGCGCCACCGTCGGAGATCTGCGATGCGTTTCCGGCCGAGATGGTGCCTTCCTTGTCGAACGCGGGACGGAGAGCGGCGAGTGACTCGGCCGTCGTCTCACCGCGCACACCTTCGTCGGTGGAGACGATGATGGGGTCACCCTTGCGCTGAGCAATGGAGACGTTGACAATTTCGTCGGTGAACTTGCCGGCGGCCGTGGCGGCAGCGGCGAGCTGGTGCGAACGGGCCGAGAACTCGTCCTGACGCTGGCGGGTGATGCGACCGGCGTTGTAGCGGTCGGTGCCGAGGCCCATGGCCACGTTGTCAAAGGCGCAGGTCAAACCGTCGAACATCATCGAGTCGATGACCTTCTGGTCGCCAATGCGGTATCCGGCACGGGCGTTAGGGAGCAGGTAGGGAGCGTTGCTCATTGATTCCATACCACCGGCGATGACGATGTCGGCCTCACCGGAACGAATCATGAGGTCGGCCTGGTAGATGGTCTGCAGACCCGAGAGGCAGACCTTGTTGATGGTCGTTGCGTGGACGCTCATGGGGATGCCACCGTTGACGGCAGCCTGGCGAGCAGTGATCTGTCCCTGACCGGCTTGGATGGCCTGGCCCATGAGGACGGCCTCAACGAGTGCGGGGTCCACACCGGCGCGCTGCATGGTGGCGGCGATGGCGTAGCCACCAAGGTCTTGGGCGCTGAGTGAAGCGAATACGCCAGAAAGTTTTCCTATTGGGGTACGGGCTCCGGCGACGATAACGGTGCGTGACATGGACTCTCCTCATCTCGATGCGCGAGCATCAACTTCAGCCACACTAGACGAGGAATGGCGTGCCTTACTCGGCGGTAACATCGAAAACTATGAGTGAACTTCTTGATGCCGTTCGAGCTGGGGCCGACGCGGAAACGCTGGCCTCCCTACCCATGCCCACCACCACGCGGGCCGTCTTTGTCCGTCGCGAAGATGCCGACATGTTCCAAGGCATGGCCAGTAGTGACAAGGACCCCCGGAAGAGTCTGAAGATGGGTGAGGTCCCACTGCCCGAACTGGCACCCGACGAAGTCTTCATCGCGGTCATGGCCTCTTCAATCAACTTCAACACGGTGTGGACGAGCATCTTCGAACCACTTTCAACCTTCGGCTTCTTAGACCGACTCGGCAAGGAGTCCGTCTGGGGCAAGCGCCACGCCCTCGACTACCACGTTGTTGGTTCCGACGCGTCGGGTGTCGTCGTGCGCGTGGGCTCAGCCGTTCGCAACTGGAAGATCGGTGACGAGATCACGGTGCACTGCAACTATCTCGACGACCAGGACCCCTCGAGCCACGACGACTCAATGATGGGGTCGAACCAGCGCATCTGGGGCTTCGAAACAAACTTTGGTGGACTCGCCGACATCTCGGTGGTGAAGGCCAATCAGTTGATGCCTAAGCCCACCCACCTCAGCTGGGAAGAGGCTGCCGTGAACGCGCTCTGTAACTCCACGAGCTACCGCATGCTGGTCTCTCGTAATGGTGCGCCAGTGACCCAGGGCCAGAAGGTTCTGATCTGGGGCGCCTCCGGTGGCATCGGCTCCTACGCCGTCCAGCACGTCTTGAACTCTGGTGGCACGCCAATCGGCGTCGTCTCCTCGGCCGATAAGGCTGACATGCTCCGTGAACTTGGTTGCGAGTACGTCATCAACCGCAAGGAAGCCGGCTACAAGTTCTGGAAGGACGAACACACTCAGGACGAGTCCGAGTGGCGTCGCTTGGGTAAGGACATCCGCAACCTCATTGGCGAAGACCCCGACATTGTGTTCGAACACCCCGGTCGTTCCACGATGGGCGCGAGCGTCTTTGTCACCAAGCGCGGCGGCACCATCGTGACCTGTGCCGCAACATCGGGCTACATGATTGAGTACGACAACCGTCACCTCTGGATGAAGCTCAAGACCATCAAGGGTTCACACTTTGCCAACTATCGCGAAGCGTGGGATGCCAACAAGACGATCTACGACGGCAAGGTAGTGCCGCCCCTCTCGGCCGTCTTCAATCTCGACCAGGTCGGCGAAGCGGCCTACCAGGTGCACCACAACTTGCACGAAGGCAAGATTGGTGTCCTCTGCCTCGCCGAGAGCGAAGGTCTCGGCATTACTAACCCCGAACTCCGCGCCCAAATTGGCGAGGACCGTCTCACAATCTTCCGTCGTCACGCCTAAGGAGCCCTCGTGGAAAATCTGCTTACAGAAATCGATCACGTGGCCATTGCCGTCAAGGACCTCGACGCAGCTATTGCTTGGTACGAAGAGGTGTTTGGCGCCACCGTCGAGCACCGCGAAGTTGTCGAGTCCGATGGCGTCGCTGAGGCTCTTTTAAATGTGGCCGACTCCTACATCCAGTTGCTAACGCCGGTCTCGGAAACTTCACCGGTCGCTAAGTACCTCGCCACTAAGGGTGAAGGTCTCCACCACATCGGCTATCGCGTTGCCGACTGTGCCGTTGCCCTGGAGGCCGTCAAGGCGGCCGGTGGCCGAGTCATTGACGAGAAGCCCCGTCCCGGTTCACGCGGGACCACAGTGGCCTTCGTACACCCCAAGACCTCCTTCGGCACGCTGATTGAGTTGGTCCAAGACAACGGTGGACACCACTAGGACGTCGACACGGGGTTGCCACTGATTTCGGTAGCCTGAACGCCATGGAACATTCGATGGCGGAACGACTCGCAGACTTAGAACAGCGTCGGGCGCAAGCTCGCAATGCCGGCGGTGAGGCGGCCATTGAGCGCCACCACGCCAAGGGCAAGATGACGGCCCGTGAACGACTCGAGTACTTGCTCGACGAAGGTTCATTCCAAGAACTCGACATGCTGTCACGCCACCGCGCTCACGGCATGGGGCTCGAAGACAACCGGCCCTTCACCGATGGCGTGATTACGGGCTTTGGCACCATTGATGGCCGCAAGGTCTGCGTCTTCTCTCAGGACTTCACTGTCTTCGGTGGTGCCCTCGGTGAAGTCTTCGCCGAGAAGATTCACAAGATCATGGACCTCTCGCTCTCGCTCGGTCTGCCGATGATTGGGTTGAACGACGGAGCCGGTGCCCGTATTCAAGAAGGCGTGGTCTCGCTCCACAGTTACGGCGGCATCTTCGCCCGCAACGTTAAGAGTTCGGGTGTTATCCCTCAGATCTCCGTCATCATGGGGCCCTGTGCCGGTGGTGCCGTCTACTCCCCAGCCATGACGGACTTCATCTTCATGGTGAATGAGACCAGTCACATGTTCATCACTGGCCCCGACGTGGTCAAGACGGTGACCGGCGAAGACGTCACTTTGGAACAACTCGGTGGTGCCATGAGCCACGCTCGCAAGTCGGGTGTAACCCACTTCGTGCTGCCCGATGAGAAGTCGTGCCTCGACGAAGTCCGCTACCTGCTGAGCTTCTTGCCCACCAACAACCAGGAAGAGGCTCCTCGCGGTCCAATCACCGACGACCCGCAGCGGCTCTGCGAAGACCTTCGTACGATTCTTCCCGAATCGAGCAACCAGCCATACGACATGAAGAAGGTCATCGCTTCGGTCGTCGACGATGGTGACTACATCGAAGTGCACGCGCACTGGGCCCAGCAGATCACCTGCGGCTTTGCCCGTATTGACGGCCACGTCATCGGCGTCGTTGGCAACCAGCCCGCCGTATTGGCCGGAGTGTTGGACATTGACTCTTCCGAGAAGGCCGCTCGCTTCGTCCGGACTTGTGACGCCTTCAACATCCCGCTCGTCACCTTCGTGGACGTACCAGGCTTCATGCCCGGAACCGAACAGGAGTACGGCGGCATCATTCGCCACGGGGCGAAGTTGCTCTACGCCTTCTGCGAAGCGACCGTGCCCCGCGTGCAGATCATTACCCGTAAGGCCTACGGCGGTGCGTACGTCGTTATGAACTCCAAGTCCATCGGGGCCGACTTGGCCTTCGCGTGGCCTTCGGCCGAGCTGGCCGTTATGGGTGCCAGTGGTGCCGTTGAGATTGTGTACCGCCGCGATCTCCAGGCGGCCGAGGACACGGACGCTCGTCGCGCCGAATTGATTGATGAGTACACGGAGCGCTACGTCAACCCCTACCTGGCGGCCGAGCGCGGTTTCGTGGACGACGTCATCGATCCGGCCGAAACCCGCCGCGTCATTGTGCGCGCCATCGACGTGCTTCGCTCGAAGCGTGAGGATCTGCCGAAGCGTAAGCACGGAAACGTCCCACTGTGACCTTCGGTCTGCGTCCCCGTCCGAAAGCCTGCCCCGAAGAAGTGGCCGCCATCACGGCGATTGCGCAGGCTTTGCTCACACCGACGGTTGTCGAAGCGACTCGCGATAAGACTCCTGCCTATCGCTTTAGTGGCCGTTGGTTTAACTCCGGTCTCCGCCGTTAGCGCCCCTTTCCTCGTTTTGTAGCGCCCGACCGCTACGGTCGTGGAGGCGATGCTTCGTCATCCGGGTAAGGAAGTTGTCACATGCCAATTCGTAACAATGAGATTTATGTCAATGGTCATGCGATCGCCAAGCCCGCCTCCCTCCTTGAAACTTTTGAGACGATGCAGGCTGAGCACGGCATGGCCTGGATCGGCCTCTACAAGCCCTACGACGAAGAGCTGGCAACGGTCGCTGAAGAGTTCCATCTACACAAGTTGGCGGTGGAGGATGCCCGCACGGCCCATCAGAGGCCCAAGTGTGACACCTACGGCAACATTCTCTTCACGGTGCTTCGACCAGCGCGCTACGACGAACGATCCGAAGCGGTCACCCTGGGTGAGATTCATATCTTTACTGGGCCCGATTTTGTCGTTACGGTCCGTCACGCGGAGTCCCCGGATCTGGGAAAAGTTCGTAAGAAACTTGAAGCGAACCCCGCGCTGTTGGCAAAAGGTCCCATTGTGGTCCTACACGCAGTTGCCAATCAGGTGATTGATGAATACGCCGAAGTACTTGCCGATATTCAGACGGACCTAGACGAGATCGAGACCCAACTCTTTGACGGCCGCAGCCGACCGACGCAGAGAATCTTCAAATTGACTCGTGAAGTTATTGCGATGCAGCGGGCCGTGGGCCCTCTCGATGACGTCTTCTTGAAGATCGTCGGTTGGGCAACTAATCACAACGTTGATGAAGAAACTGTTCGCATGCTGAATGACCTGCGTGACCACACCCACAAGATTGTTGAAACGGTTGATGGCTTTCGTTCAATCTTGCAAAATGCGCTATCGGTGAATCTGGCGCTTATTGCCCAGCGGCAGAACGACGAGATGGCCAAGCAGGCGCAGGACGTGCAAAAGATTTCCGCCTGGGGCGCCATCTTCTTCGTACCGACTGTTATCGGTGCAATCTACGGTATGAACTTTCATGGCATGCCCGAGCTCAGTTGGCAGTACGGCTACCCACTTTCGCTGCTGGCGATGGCCGTGATCTGTGGCGGCCTCTACGTGTTCTTTAAGAAACGCAAGTGGCTCTAAGCCTTAACTAGCTCCAGCATGTCACTCATGATCTGGCTGAGGGAGTAGTCCTTCGGGGAGTAGACCCGAGTAACCCCTTCGCGCAGCAGGACCTCTTCGTCGGCCTTGGGGATGATGCCACCCACGACCACTTGGGCCTCCACGCCAGCGTCACGGAGACCCTGGACCACGCGAGGCACGAGAGACATGTGTGACCCCGAAAGGATGGAGATGCCGACAATGTCGACATCCTCGTCACGAGCGGCCGCCACAATCTCCTCGGGGGAGAGTCGGATGCCCTGGTAGACGACTTCGAATCCGGCGTCACGAGCGGCCACGGCCACCTGTTCGGCACCGTTGGAGTGTCCGTCGAGACCGGGCTTGGCCACCAAGATCTTGGGCGGAGTGCCACGCAGTGCGGTGAGCGCCTTCGAGCGCTCCACGAGAGCGGTGAACTCCTTGCTCCGAGTGGCAACCCCGGCGCGGACACCAGTAGGTGCGCGGTACTCGCCGTATACGGCCCGCAGGCAGTTGGCCCACTCCCCGGTGGTGCCACCGGCCTTGGCGAGCGCGATGGTGGGGGGCATGATGTTGTCAGCCACGTCGGAGGACTGCGCGACGCGCGAGAGCTCTTCGAGTGCTGAAGCCACGGCCGCTTCGTCACGACCGGCTCGCCACGCCTGCACGGTGGCAATCGTTTCGGCTTCGACCTTGGGTTCCACTTTCATGATGGCCTCGAGGGAGTCGCCGGCGGTGAGCGGTGATTCGCTGGTCTCGACGTACTTGTTAACGCCCACCACAATCTGCTCACCAGTTTCGATGCGAGCAACGCGCTCGGCCTGACTCGCCACCAGGCGGGCCTTCAATTCGTCGATGCAGTTGAAGGCTCCTCCGAGAGCGAGGACTTCATCGAGCTCAGCTTGCGCGGCGTGGATGAGTTCGTTGGTCTTGTTGGCCATGACCAGTGAGCCGTCAAAAATGTCGGGGTACTCCAAGAGGTCCGTTTCAAAAGCAAGCACCTGCTGCATGCGCAGGCTCCACTGCTGATCCCAGGGGCGGGGCAGGCCGAGTGCCTCATTCCAAGCGGGCAGCTGCACGGCTCGGGCGCGAGCGTCGGCCGACATGGTGACACCCAGCATCTCCAACACGATGCGCTGGATGTTGTTCTCGGGCTGCTGTTCGGTGAGGCCGAGCGAGTTGACCTGGACGCCGTAACGGAAGCGTCGCATGGCGGGGTCGGTGACCCCGTAGCGCTCACGGCAGATGCGGTCCCACATTTCAGTGAAGGCTCGCATCTTGGCGATCTCCTCCACGAAGCGAATACCGGCGTTGACGAAGAACGAAATACGGCCCACCACCTCGGGGAGCTGGTCGGGCGAGATCTTGCCGGAGTCACGGACACCGTCGAGAATGTCGATGGCCGTGGCGAGGGCGTAGGCAATTTCCTGCACCGGGGTAGCGCCAGCCTCTTGGAGGTGGTAGCTGCAGACGTTGATTGGATTCCACTTCGGAACGTTGTTGATGCCGTAGGCGATCATGTCGACGATGAGACGCTTCGAAGCCTGTGGAGGGAAGATGAACGTCCCGCGTGACAGATACTCCTTGACGATGTCGTTCTGCGTCGTTCCGGCCAACTTGTTGAACGGGACGTTCTGCTCGTCGGCGTAGGCCAGGTAGAGACCCCACAGCCAAGCGGCCGTGGCGTTGATGGTCATCGAGGTGTTCATCTCGCCCACGGGAATCTCATTCAGGAGTTCACGCATGTGGCCGAGGTGGGCCACCGGAACGCCCACTTTGCCCACTTCACCGGCGGCCGCGGAGGCGTCCGGGTCATATCCCGTCTGAGTGGGGAGGTCGAAGGCAATCGAGAGGCCGGTCTGGCCCTTGGAAAGATTGGTGCGATACAGCTCGTTGGACTTGGCGGCAGTGGAGTGACCGGAGTACGTCCGCATCACCCAAGGCTTAGATCGTTCGGCCATGTCAAACTCCTTTATCTAGTCGTTCGTCAGAGGCTGAAGAACGACCTACTTGCGGTAATCAAAAAAGCCAGTACCCGACTTGCGTCCGAGCTGACCGGCCACCACCATGCGCTTCAGCAGGGGAGCGGGGGCGTAGTTGGCGTCAGCGAACTCGAGGTAGAGGGCCTCGAGAATGGCCAGCGAGGTGTCCAGACCAACGAGGTCCAAGAGCGCGAACGGTCCCATGGGGAAGCCGCAGCCGCCCTTCATGGCGATGTCGATGCCTTCCTTGGAAGCAACGCCCGACTCGAAGAGCTTGATGGCGTTGTTCAAGTAGGGGAAGAGGAGGGCGTTGACGATGAAACCGGCCTGGTCCTTCACGCGAACGGGGTCCTTGCCACAGGCGGTAGCGAACTCAGTCACGGCGGCGAGGGTCTCGTCGCTGGCCGTAATGGGGGCCACGATCTCAACGAGGCTCATCGCGGTGGCGGGGTTAAAGAAGTGCACACCACAGACGTTCTCGGGGCGCGAGGTCTGCATCGCCATTTCGATGACGGGCAACGTGGAGGTGTTGGTCGCGATGATGGCGCCGCTCTTGACAATCCCATCGAGTTCATTGAAGAGAGCCTTCTTGGTGCCAAGGTCTTCGACGATGGACTCAATCACGAGGTCGCAGTCGGCGAGGTCCTTGAGGCTGGTCGTGGCCGAGACGCGGGCGCGGAGGGCGTCGGCGTCTTCCTGGCTCTTCTTGCCTCGCTCAACCTGCTTGGCCAACGACTTCTCGAGACCAGCAATCATGCCGTCAGCAGTGGCCTGCGAACGACTCCGAACAATTACGGTGCATCCCGCGCTGGCGGCCACTTCTGCAATGCCGCTGCCCATGATGCCCGATCCAATAACGCCAACTTTGTTAATAGCCATGCTCAAACTCTATCGGCGTCCGGTGGTGGTGAAATTTGCCACAGCGGGCAAACTAGAGGGGTGACTATTCATTCTCCCGACTTCCTCGCCACCGGCTCCGAGTTCCCTCTCGCCGAGTGTCTGGTGGCCCAGCTACCGGCCGAGGCCGACGTGGTCATCCTGCCGCTAGCGGCCGTTTTCACCGGGGCGACCGAGGCCGCTATCGCTGTGGCCGAACTGCTCGGCGGTACGGATTTTCGTGTTGAGGCCCTCTTGGTGACCGATAAAGAGTCGGCCAATAACGAGCACTTCGCCCAGCGGATCCGCGAGGCCGATGCCGTCATCGTTACCGATGGCTCGCCCCTTCACTTGCGGACGACGCTGCGCGAAACTGAAGTTGAACGGGCCCTACGAGAAGCTTCTCTGGTGGTCGGCATGGGATCGGTGGCCACTGTCTTCGGCGACCCCATGATTGATCCTCGGGGTGGTGCCCCGACAACGGGTATGGGTCTTTTTACTGACGCCATTGTGACGGTCGAAGGGCCAACACTGGAGCGCACTCGAGAACTACTGACGGACGCCGTGGACCTTTATGTGGTCGAGCCCAAGATGGGTATCTATCGCCACTCGGGCGAATGGTACGTCTCTAGCGCTCAGTGATTGTTACTGACTGAATCGTCACAACTTGCGTTGGGCGACCCGAACCTGAACCCAGGTCGTTAATCGTCTGCACCACGTCGAGGCCGCTAACGACCTTGCCAAAGAGGCTGTAGAGCGGGGGTAGGCGCATACCGTCGGGGCCGGAGATGACGAAGAACTGCGATCCGTTGGTGTTGGGTCCGGCGTTGGCCATCGCCAAGGAACCCAGTTCGTAGCGACCGGGCTTGGGCAGTTCATCTTCGAAGCGGTAGCCGGGACCACCGGTGCCGGTGCCGGTGGGATCGCCACCCTGCAGCACGAAGCCGGGAATAACGCGGTGGAAGATGATGCCGTCGAAGTAGTGCCAACGGGCGAGGAACACAAAGTTGTTCACCGTGACGGGAGCGGCCAAGGGGTCGAGCAAGATTTCGAGCGTGCCCTTGTCGGTCACCATCGTGGCCTCGTAGGTCTTTGCGGGATCGATAATCATCGGCGGCACGCCGGGGAAACTCTGACGCTTCTCGCTACTGCCGTCGGCGTTGGGGATCAGTTCTGACATGGAAACTCCTAGTTGTGGATAGTTACAGAGAGAATGCGGTGCGTAACGAGCGGGGGAACACCGTTGCTCGCGGGATCAGCGTTACCGGCCGCGTTCAACTTCACGAGGGTCTCTTGGCCCGTTGTTACCTGACCGAAGCGGGAGTAGCTGTCGGGCAGTGTTTGGCCGGATGCGCCAGTCACGATGAAGAACTGAGAGCCATTGGTGTTGGGTCCCGAGTTGGCCATGGCCACCGAGTACAGCGGGTACGGGCCCGCGGGGAGCTCATCGGCGAAGGAGTAACCGGGACCGCCAGAACCCGTTCCAGTGGGGTCACCGGTCTGGACCATGAAGCCCGGAATGGCTCGGTGGAAGATGATGCAGTGGAAGTAGTTCTTCTTCGCCAGGAAGACGAAGTTATTGGTCGTCTTCGGCGCGTTCGCGGCATCGAGCGAGATCGTGAAGGATCCCGCGGTGGTGACCACGTCGGCGTAGTACTTCTTCGAAGTCGTAATGGTCATCGACGGGGCACTGGACCATTGGAGGTTGTTGGCGCGCGCCGTCGTGCTTGCCGGACAGCCGGCCTGTCGAGCGAGGGCGTCGGCCTGCGACTGACCAATGGCCGACGGAGCCGTTGTGGTGGAGACCGGCGCCGTCGTGGAGGTCGTCGAGCTGGTGGCGACTGTCGAGGTGGTTACCAGGGGGGTGGAGAGATTGCTCTTGATTAACAGCAGGGACCCAACGACGGCGACGGCTACTGCGACCGAGACACCGATGCGGCGCAGTAAACGCTGACGCTTGGCTTGTCGACGCTCCTGCTCGATCTTTTGACGACGGGCTTCTTTATGGCGGGCACGCTTGGCATTTGGCACGGGCGTAATCCTACCCCCGACCTTGAAATGAGACTCGGAGCGAGACCGGTAGTTTTAGAACATGGCTTTAGTGGTCCAAAAGTATGGCGGCACCAGTGTTGGGGATGCCGAACGCATCCGCGCCGTCGCCGAGCACGTCGCTCGAACCGTCCGCGGTGGCGACCAGGTTGTGGTCGTCGTTTCGGCCATGGGCAAGTCCACCGACGATCTCTTACGCCTCGCTGATGAAGTCTCGTCCGTCAAGCCCAAGCGCGAACTGGACATGCTGCTCACGGCCGGCGAGCGCATCTCGATGTCCCTGGTCTCGATGGCGCTTGCGGGGCAGGGTCTAAAGACTGCATCCTTCACGGGATCGCAAGCCGGCATCATTACTGACACGGATCACACCCGGGCCAAGATTCTCGAAATGCGTCCTGAACGAATTGAAGAGGCCCTTCGCGACGGCTACACCCCCGTGGTTGCCGGCTTCCAAGGCGTCTCCACTGATCGCGATATCACCACTCTCGGTCGAGGTGGCTCGGACGTTACCGCGGTGGCACTAGCCGCAGCGCTTAAGGCCGATGTCTGTGAGATCTACACCGACGTCACGGGCGTCTACAGCGCCGATCCTCGCGTTGTGCCACAAGCTCGTCGACTGGCCAAGATTTCGTTTGACGAAATGATGGAGATGGCCGCCACGGGTGGTCGCGTTTTGATGTTGCGCTCCGTGGAGTTTGCTCGCCGTCATGGCGTACCGCTGCACGTGCGTTCAAGTTTTACCTGGGAACCTGGCACCTGGGTCGTTGAGGAGGAATTGTCCATGGAAGAAGCAGTCGTCTCGGCCGTAACCGATGACACCTCAGAAGCCAAGATCACCGTGGCCAATGTGCCCGACCGACCCGGTTTGGCCGCCCGTTTGTTTCGCGAGCTCGCCGACAAGGGCATCAACCTCGACATGATTGTCCAGAACACCTCCGAACACGGCACCACCGACATCTCCTTTACGGTGGAAAAGGGTGATGCCGAAGCGGCCCGCCTCGCCTGCGAGGGTGTGCGCGATCTCCTAGAAATTGGCGAGATCACCGCTGATCTCGGTATCGGGCGAGTGACTCTGGTGGGCGCCGGCATGAAGTCGAACGCTGGTATCACGGCCAAGATGTTCGAGACGCTGGCCTCGCACGACATCAACATTGAGATGATTTCGACCTCATCTATTCGTATCTCAACGATTATCCGTGGTGAACGAGTTGTTGAGGCCGTGCGTGCGCTGCACACCGCTTTTGGCCTAGACGCCTAATTCTCTAGGCTGTCCCTATGCGTATTGGCATTGTTGGAGCAACTGGTCAAGTCGGGTCCGTTATGCGGACTCTCCTCATTGAGCGCAACGTCCCCGTGGAAACCATTCGGTTTTTTGCGTCGGCACGTTCGGCGGGTTCCACTATTGAGTGGCGCGGACAATCGATTGTCGTCGAAGATGTCGCCACCGCCGACCTCTCTGGGCTGGATGTCGTTCTCGCCGCCGCCGGAGCCACGGCCTCGAAGGAGTTCGCCCCCCGCTTCGCCGCGGCTGGAGCCATCGTTGTCGACAACTCCTCGGCATGGCGAATGGACGATGACTGCCCACTCGTCGTTCCGGAAGTGAATGCGTATGAGTTAGATCGCATCGCTAAGGGCATTGTTGGGAATCCCAACTGCACCACCATGGTCGCTATGCCGGTCATGAAGCCACTGCACCTCGAGGCCGGCCTGCTCTCAATGACCATTTCGAGCTACCAGGCCGTTTCGGGGGCAGGACGTGAAGGCGTCGAAGAGTTGGCCACCCAAGTGGAGGCCTCCATCGCCGCCGGTGACATCCGTGAACTCACCTTCAACGGTTCATCACTGCCTACGGGAACGCCTAACAAGTTCCCTCGCCCCATTGCCCACAACGTGATTCCCTTCGCCGGTTCGCTCGTTGATGATGGCTCCCTCGAAACGAACGAGGAGCAAAAGTTTCGCGATGAGAGTCGCAAGATTTTGAACATCCCGTCACTACTCGTCTCGGCGACCTGTGTTCGCGTGCCCATCTTCACGGGTCACTCCATGGCGATTACCGCATCGTTTGAACGACCCATCTCTCCGGAGCGGGCCACCGAACTCCTGCGTGACGCGGCCGGCGTGATTTTGACTGACATCCCAACGCCACTGCAAGTAGCCGGACAAGATCCCAGTTACGTCGGTCGTATTCGCCGAGCCGAGAGCGTGCCGAACGGTCTGAGCCTCTTCATTGTGGGGGACAATCTCCGCAAGGGCGCCGCGCTCAACGCGGTCCAGATTGCCGAGGAGTTGGCGCGGCGCTAGTTGTTAGATGGACTGACGCGTCGACGAGCGAGGTTGACACAGTGGTCACCAAAACGTTCGTAAAAGCGGGCCGTCATTGCCACTTCAACGGCGACCGGCACACTCATTGATCCACTCACGAGTTCGGCGGTGAGCGCCACGTGCAGTTCATCAATTTCGTCGTCGATGTCTTCGATGTCGCTCGTGGCGTCGATTCGGTCGTCCAAGATGGCGTCGGTTGCGGCACGCCAGATAGCCGAGCAGACCTCACCCATGCGCTCGACGAGCCCTCGACTTCTCGGGCTCATTTCCGCTCCGAGGCCGCGCGCCGCCCGACGAGCAATGTGTTCGGCGAGGTCGCCGTTGCGTTCGATCTCGGGGAGGATTCGCAGCAACGTGAGTAGTTCCTTGCGATCCTCAACGCTGGGGGAGTCCGCCGCCATGAGAAGTGACTCCACCTGGCGAATTAAGGACCGAACGAGGTGGTCGATCTCCTCGTCCTGCTTGACGACTTGCTTGGCCATATCTCGATCACCGGAAAGCAGGGCGACGGTGGCCCCGGTGATGGACTCGCCAACGAGGGCAAAAACCCGGAGCGTGGTCGCTCGAAACTCCTCGGAGACGACCGATGGGGCCTCCGCGGGAACTTCGCTTCGAGAAAAGAGCGACCTATTCATAAGGGGAGATTAGTTCTGTCGTAGGCAATTCGTATTGTGGTGGGAGTTCCGAGTGATGGAGATTTCATGTTTGGCGCAATTGCCGCAGCGATAGCTGGCTTGATTATTGGTTTTCTTGTGGCCAACGTGCGTTCCAGTGCGCGTCTGGGTACCCAGCGGGCCGAACTGGCCACCCTCACCGCTGAACGAGATGCGGCCAGCGCTTCTGCCACTACGGCCACTGAACAATTGGAACGGGAACGGCTGCAGCACGCCGACGCCATGAAGAACATGCGGGACGCCTTTCAGGTTGCCGCTACCGAAGCCCTTGGCACTGTCGTGGCCCAGCAGAGTGAGCAGCAAGAGGCTGTACTCAAGCAACGGGAAGCGAAGTTGGACGACCGACTACGCCCACTTTCTGACGCTCTGTTGCAGTATCGCGAGCAGGTCGAGAAGATGAATGTCGACCGTGCTACATCCTTCGAGTCATTATCCAAGACGACCTCGCGTCTGATGGAGCTGCAGGATCGATCCATCAGCGAAACGGAACGTCTCAACCGAATTTTGGGCCGTGAAAAAGATCGTGGCAGTTGGGGTGAGAACCAACTGGAGAATATTTTCCGTCTGTCGGGGATGGAGCCCTACATCGACTACATGACTCAGCTGACGGTCAGCCAAGACGCCAAGAACGTGCGTCCCGACGCCGTAGTCCGCCTTCCGGGTCGTGGCAACTTCGCCATTGACTCCAAGGCTCCGCTCGCTGACTACGACACGTACTTGGCTGCCGAGACACCCGAACAGCAGGCCGAGGCCGCCAAAGTTTTTGCCGCCACGGTGAAGCGACACATCCAACAGCTCACGACCAAGTCCTACTACGACTACATCAAGCCTTCGCCGGATTTTGTGGCCTGTTTTATTCCGAGTGACAACGTGCTCTCCACGGCGCTCAGTGGTGATCAGGACCTGTGGAACTTTGCCGTTCGTAGCAAGGTGCTGCTCTGCGGCCCCTCGTCGTTGATGGGCATGCTGTGGTCGGTGGCCTACGGCTGGCGTCAGTCGCAATTGCAAGAAAATGCCCAGGAGATCATGGACCTCTCCGAAACGCTTCATCAGCGCATCAGCGTGGCGTACGGCCACTTTCACGAATTGAGCCGCTCGCTGGGCACCACGGTGAAGAGTTACAACAAGTTGGTGGACTCGATGGAGTCGCGACTCCTCGTAACGATTCGCACGATGGAAACCAAGGGCGTAAAGAGCAAGGCCGATATCAAAGAGGTCGATGCACTCGTAGAGCTGCCGCACGACCCCAATCCCGATAAGTGGCCGGTGGTGACCGCGCTGCCTTTGGCCACGTTGGAGGCGGAAATCGTCGACTCCTCACACGAGGCCGAGTAGCGAACTATTTGCTGACTAGGTTCTCTCCGTGGCGAGTAGGGGTGAATTACGGAGACGGCGGCAGCTGCGCGTCCTAGTAGTCGTCATCATTGTGGCGACAGTGGGAACCTTCGCGAGCGACGTGATGCGTGCGGCCCACGATTCGCAATCGGCCCGAGCTTCGCGAAACACCACCTTCGGCACCCTGGCCCGTGATCTCCTTCGCGAGGGTACGGCGCTAGACCACGACACGCTCGTGCTGTTGCAACAGGCCACCACGATCTCTCGCAGCGACTTCGTCGACGCGTGGTCTCAGCTAGACGCTCGTGCCCGTCAGGTGACATTGGATGCCGCCCGACTCCGAGTACCGAGTGTTGACAACAAGCTCAACGTGCTGCTGGCCGACGTGATGACCCAGCGCGTTGCGAGCTGGGAGGTCATTCGCAATTCCGTACTGACACCTCTCGGCATTGGTACCGCGCAGTCTTCTTCAGTGGCGCTGACGAGCGCTCTGGCCGCGCTGACGACAACGAATGCTCAGTGGAGTGCCGCTCACGGGCGCTTGCATCGAGAGCCTGGTCACGTCCGACTACCCCTTGGCGAATGGACGCTGCCGGCAAATGATGTCACTGGGTTGATTGCCACGACGTTGCAACAGGTGAGGCTGCGACCTTCGGCCTCGGTCTCCATTAATGCTGTATCTATTGACCCTCAGCCGTTGCCATCTGACGCGGCGCAGTTGGTACTGCTCGCCCGTGAACAAATTTCTGTAGGTGTGTCCCTGCACAACCCTTCCGCGACCGACGCCACGGTCGTCGTGCATCTGCTTCTGGCTCCCGATCGAAAATCCGGCACTCTGGTGGCCAAGGCGATGACTATTGCCATCCCCAAGCAGTCTCATGCCGCTGTTTTGTTTGATTCAGTAGCCATACGGGCGTCGGAACATGGAGTCCTCCGCATCTGGGTAACAGGCGCTCGACCCAATTCACCCGGATCGGCGAGTCGTTTCTACACATTCAAGGTGGCCTCAGCCGGTTGATCTGTAGACACGGTTTGTCTAAACCTCTACGATAGGCATTGGCTATTTGTGCGAAAGAAGGCAACCGTGCCACAGACCATCACCGTCACCGATAATCGGACAGGTGAGTCTTACGAACTCCCCATTGAGAATGGGGGCATTGCCGCGAAGGATTTCGCTAAGGCTGTCCCCGGCGTTTGGTTCTACGACCCCGCTTTCATGCAGACTGCGGCGGCTGAAAGTGCCATCACGTACCTAGATGGTGAGGCCGGTATCTTGCGTTACCGCGGCTACCCCATTGAGCAGCTGGCCGAAAAGTCGACCTACCTCGAAGTGGCCTACTTGCTACTTCACGGCGAACTGCCCACTCTGGAGCAGGCCGAGGCGTGGAAGAAGGAAGTGACGTATCACACCTTCATTCACGAAAACGTCCGTAAGCGGTTCCTCGAAGGATTCAACTACGACGCACACCCCATGGGCATGATGGTCTCGGCCGTCGCCGCGCTGTCTACGTATTACAAGGACGCCAAAGAAATCGACAATCCGGAAATCTTGAACAAGCAAATTGTTCGCCTGATCGCCAAGATGCCAACCCTGGCCGCCGCCGCACACCGCTTCAGCGTGGGTATGCCCTTCGTGTACCCCGACAACTCGCTGGGCTACGCCGAAAACTTCCTCTCGATGATGTGGAAGGTTGCCGAGCCCCGGTACGAGCCCGACCCCGTGTTGGCCCGCGCGCTCGACGTTCTCTTTATTCTCCACGCCGATCACGAACAGAATTGCGGCACCACCGCGATGCGCGTCGTGGGTAGTGCGCACGCCGATCCCTATTCGGCCGCCGCCGCCGCTACTTCGGCTCTCTATGGTCCACGTCACGGCGGAGCCAATGAGCAGGTCTTGCGCATGTTGAACGACATCGGTTCAATCGACAACGTGCCCGGCTTCATCGAAGACGTCAAGTCCGGCAAGGGCAAGCTGCAGGGCTTTGGCCACCGGGTTTACAAGAACTTCGACCCCCGTGCATCAATCATCAAGCGCACGGCCGATGACGTATTCAAGGTGACGGGCAAGAACCCGCTACTCGACGTCGCGCTCAAGCTCGAAGAAGTTGCGTTGCAGGATGACTACTTCCGTTCGCGCAAGCTCTACCCCAACGTGGACTTTTACTCGGGCCTGATCTATCAGGCCATGGGTTTCCCCATCGAGATGTTCACGGTGCTCTTCGCCATTCCCCGTATGTCGGGTTGGTTGGCGCACTACACCGAGCTGCTCGGACAGGACGCGAAGATTGCGCGTCCGCGCCAGCTCTACACGGGGTCAGACAAGCGCGACTACGTCCCCATGGCTCAGCGCTAGTTCGGCGAATCGAGAGTAGGGACAATCAAGTACCTCGTCACGGTCGCTGCGCTTCACCAACGCGACGGGAGCGGACTGGCCGCTCTCGATATTGCGTTGGGACTACGAGCGCGCGGACACGAAGTATCACTGTTCGCACTCCGACTCGGGGGCTTCGCCGAATGGGTTACTTCGACCCACGACATTGTCTGTCTTTCGATGTCCGATGTCGTAGGCCTGCACGAGGTGCGGCCCGATCGTGTGGTGCTGATGCACTGGCCCGCGTATTTCGCGTTGCAACGCGAAGGCATTTGTGTCCCCACTGTCTTTGGATTCCTCGGTCGTCACCCCGCGCTCGAGAATCCACCACCACTCGTTCCCGACCTGGGATTCCCGTGGTTTGCCGTGTCGGAAGCAATCGTGGAAAACGTGTCGGCCATTTCAACGTGGGGGGAGCAGCCTCACCGTCTCATGCGCAATTGGACGGGATGGGCTGAAGGCTCGATTCGTCCCGAATCGCCACTTCGACGAATCGCCATTGTCTCTAATCGGATGACTGACGAGCTAGAGAACCAGCTTGTCGAGGCTGGCCATCGCGCTGGTATTGAGGTAACGCGTTTTGGCCTTCCTCGTAACCCCCAGATTTTGAATGAAGCACTGCTGGAGGAGTTCGACGCAATCATCTCCCTCGGCCGTTCGATTCTCGATGCGATGCGGCTCGGTCGCCCCGCATTGATCTTTGATATTCACGGAGCGGATGGTTGGGTCACTCCAGAAAACGTTGAACGGTTCGCTGGCGAAAGTTTCAGCGGCCGTGAACGCGCCCATCGTCCGACTAACGAGGAACTGGATGCGTGGCTGAAGCAGCCGCCCACCACTGATCAGCTCCGGTGGCTGCAGACGTGGGTTCAGGAAAATGCCACATTGGACGTAGCCCTCAATCAGCTCGATGAACTTTTCGCCGTCGCTGCCGTACCGCAAGTCACGTGGGGTCGATTCGGTGAAGCCGCAGTTGAGATGATGGAAGAACTCGCGGAGGCGCGCGAGGGACTTGCGATTCGGGAGCAGCAGTTAGCGAATCTCACGATTGACCGCGACAACGTCGTGGCCCGAATTCGCAAGATTGAAAATGTGCTTACGAGCGTGCGTCCGAAATTTCTTAGCCGCATCCTCGTCAACGCCGCGCAACGCCGCCTCTAAGTCTGAGGTCAGACAACTAATTCGGTTGTATGTCCCTAGTTCTGGCGGGGCGCCACAATACGAGTGAGTCCCTCTTGCACCATGGAGACGCAAAGTTCTCCCGATCGGTTGAAGAGAAAACCACGCGCAAGGCCGCGGGCGCCGTGGGCGATTGGAGAATCCATGTCGTAGAGCAGCCACTCGTCGGCCTTGACCTGACGGTGAAACCACATGCAGTGGTCCAAGCTGGCCCCCATAAATGTCCCGTCGTCCCATCGAACGTCGTGTGGTCCCAAGATGGCGTCAAAGAGACTCATGTCACTCGCGTAGGTCACGACGCAAGCGTGAAGAAGCTGGTCGTCAGCGAGGGTTCCGTCGGCCTTAATCCACACTTGCTTGGTGGGTTCACGAGGTCGGGTTGGACTCCAGGGGAGTTCGCCGATGAAACGCTGATCGATGGGGTGCTGGCGCTTGAACCACTCGTCGATGTCCTGACCATTGCTCGCCGCTTTGATGCGCTCGAACAACGTAGGGATTGTTTCGGGTTGCTCAACATCCGGTGCGGTGATCTGATGGTCGAGGCCGTCTTCTTCGGTGTGGAAGCTGGCCTGCATGTTGTAGATGGCTCGGCCGTGTTGAATCGCCACAACCCGGCGGGTGGTGAAGCTCTTCCCGTCTCGAATCCGGTCTACTTCGTAGAGAATTGGCACCTTGGGGTCACCGGGCCGAAGAAAGTACGAGTGGAGCGAGTGCACCCGACCCTGGTCGACGGTGCGTCCGGCAGCCATCAGGGCCTGGGCGGCGACCTGGCCTCCAAAGACCCGTTGGCGTTCTTCATTGGGCTGGGTGCCGCGGAAGATATTTACCTCGATCGTTTCGAGGTCGAGCAGATGGACAAGAAAATCGAGAGATTCAGACACGGTTACATCGTAGGGGAGACGGCAATTCGCTAATCAGCGGTCTATCGTAACTAAATGACCACAGGACTGACATTCCCACAAGGATTTCTCTGGGGAACCGCGACGGCGGCACACCAGATTGAAGGCAACAACACCAACTCGGACTGGTGGCGTTTTGAACACGAAGCGGGTCGAGTACTAGAGCCCAGCGGCGATGCCTGCGACTCATTTCACCTCTACGAGCAGGACCTCGACATTGTGGCCTCGCTCGGTCTCAATAGCTACCGATTTTCCATTGAGTGGGCCCGGATCGAACCGGCTGAAGGCGAATTCTCGGTAGCTTCGCTGAACCACTATCGCCGTGTCCTCGAAGCCTGCATTGCACGTGGTCTTGTACCGGTGGTGACTCTGCACCACTTCACTCTGCCGCAGTGGGTTGCCGACGCCGGTGGTTTTGAGTCACCAAAAATTGTTCAGTGGTTGGGTCGTTACGCCCAACGGGTGGGCCAAGCACTGGGTGACCTCATTGGCGTGGGCTGCACGATTAATGAGCCGAACATCGTTTCGGTAATGGGCTATCGCTACGGCGTGTTCCCGCCGGCGGTATCCGACCCCGTTCGCTACGTCGCCGTTCACGAGGCGATGCGCGCATCGCACAACGCCATGGTTGACGGGTTGAAGGCGGGTCCCGGCAACTATCCAGTGGGGCTCACACTCTCTATGTCCGAGTACGTAGCGCTCGAGGGGGCGGAAGATCGGATGCTCAAGATTCGACTCGAGATGGAAGACAAGTATCTCGAAGGCGTTCGCGGAAATGACTTCATTGGTGTGCAGTGCTACTCCAAGTCCATCATTGCTCCGCCGGGTGTGCCGGACAACTACGACGGCGACGTCACTGACATGGGCTACCCGTATTGGCCCCAGTGCGTCGAGCACACGATTCGTCGCGCCGCTCAAGTCACGGGCATCCCAGTCATCATGACCGAAAATGGCATTGCGACGACGGACGACACTCGTCGTATTGCCTACCTCGACGAGGCACTGCGCGGTCTACACAACTGTCTGCGTGACGGTATTGACGTTCGTGGCTACTACCAGTGGAGTCTCCTCGACAACTTTGAGTGGGTCTTGGGTTACTCCATGCGATTCGGCATTGTTGATGTGGATCGGGAAACGTTTGTGCGAACCCCGAAGCCCTCGGCCCATTGGTTTGGCTCCATTGCAAAGAACAACGCCCTTAACTAGGGGTTGAGACGGCGAGTAGTGTGAATCCAATGCGGAAGCGGTTAGAAGACCTCATTGCGTGGTCTAAGACTCACGAAGGCAAGAAGCTCATTCGCTTTGCTTCGGTGTCGGCCATCTCAACCATCGTCTCTTTTACGACGATTTCCGTCGTTTACGGAACAAAGTTGGTTCATGGGGAAATCACGAGCACCGTGGTTGGCAACATGGTCGCCACCATCCCCTCCTATTACCTCAACCGCACCTGGACATGGGGCAAAAAGGGTCGCTCACACTTTCGTGGTGAAATCTTGCCCTTTTGGCTGATGGCCGTCTTGGGAACAACCTTTTCAATCTTTGGTGCCACCCTGGCTCGCGACGTGGTCTCGAGCCATAACTTCCACCATCTGTTGAACACCGCCATTGTGGCCTTCGCCAACCTGATTAGTTTCGGAATTTTCTGGGTGCTGAAGCTCAAAGTCTTCAACCGAATTTTTCACGTCGACGAACTCACCGAAATCGACGAGCACCTCACAGCCGAGGAAGCGAACCCGACGAACTAGTCGCGGAAGTTGTTGAACTGCAAGGGGACTTCAATGTCAGATTCGCGGCACAGCTGCATAACTGCCTGAAGGTCGTCCCGCTGTTTTCCGGTGACCCGAACTTGGTCACCCTGAATTGACGAGCTGACGTTCTTCAGGCCACTGTCCTTGATCAATTTGTTGATCTTCTTACCCACTTCTTGGGAAATGCCGGCCTTCAACGTGATTTTCTGGCGGGCGGTGCCCTTGGTGGCCTCTTCGATTTTGCCCGCGTCGAGGGTCTTGAGTGAGACATTGCGCTTCACCATCTTCTCTTCGAGAAGTTGGTACAGAGCGCGGATGCGATCGTCCGTCGAGGATGTCAGCGTTAATTCCTTCTCAGTGAACTCAATGGTGGAGTCGGTGTTCTTAAAGTCAAACCGCGTCCCGGCTTCCCGGTTGGCCTGATCGACCGCATTGCGTACTTCTTGAAGGTCAACTTCCGAAACGATGTCAAAGGTAGGCATGGGAAAAAGCGTAGCGAGCGAGACCCCATTTTGATGAGTTCGTACTGGGGCACTATGATTTCCGACGGGTCAGTGCCCGAGCGGCCAATGGGATCTGGCTGTAAACCAGACGCGTAAGCTACGGGGGTTCAAATCCCTCCTGGCCCACCAATGCGGTGCTTGCACCGCAGGAGTGACGCCCCCGGTGCGATGTCTTACGATTTCGTAACCGGGGGTTTCTACTGCCCAGAGGAGTGAGTATGGCTGCGAAAGGTCGAATGCGTCGCATCATCCGCGCGGCGGGCTCGTGGCCGACAGCCCTGGAGCGATTCATCGTCATTCTGGAGCACCGCTACACCCCCATTGCGCGGTTTCGGCCCGGAGCCTTCGAGGGTTGGGGCTTCCTGTGGCAACCGGCCCTCCTCGGATTTCTCGCCCTCTCTCTGATCTTCGCTGGTAGCTGTTTTGTGGAGAGTCCCTTCAAGTTGGAACTCCCAAAGACGTGGTTCTTTGGCGTTCCCGCCTCGTTGGCCGCAACGAACTTGCCGACAAACGAAACCAAGCTGATGATTTCAATCGTCTTGACGTACGGCGGACTCGTGCTCCTTCTTCGCGTTTGGATGCGCTTGGCCGAAGTAGTCAAGCTGCACGCCGGGGCACCGGACCGAGCCCTCTACGGCATCGTCGCGCTGTGGAGCATTCCGATGCTGGTGGCCCCACCACTGTTCTCACGCGATGTCTACAGTTACGCCGCCCAGGACGAAATGACGGCACACGGCATTTCCCCTTACATAATGGGGCCATTCTCACTCGGCTCCTCGCCGTTCGTCGATCCGGTGGACCCGCTGTGGGGCAACACCCCCGCACCGTACGGGCCACTCTTTTTGTATCTCGACGGACTCATTGTGCGCTCAACGCACCACCACCAATTGATGTCCACGGTTGGTTTGCGATTCTTGGAACTCGCCGCTGTCGCCCTCTTGGCCTACGCCCTGCCGCGACTCGCGCGAGCTCTGGGACGTGACGGTGGTGAGGCCATCGTTTTGGGAGCCCTCAATCCTCTGGTGATATTGACGCTGATCGGGGGAGCGCACAACGACGCCCTGATGGTTGCGTTGCTCGTCGCCGGACTGATGTTTGCCACGCGACGGCGCCTCTGGCTGGCACTCTTGTTCTGTTCGCTTGCCGCGGCCATCAAGGCCCCGGCTGCACTCGGTCTGGTCTATGTGGCCTGGACGTGGCTGGCTCCGGGGAGTAACGAACGCATCACTCGCATTCGTGAGTTCCCGGTCGTACTACTTCGGATGATCCGCACCCGGCTCCGCCCACTGGTGGCCGGCGCCGTCGTGTCGACCGTAACGTTGCTCATCTGTACCCACCTGGCCGGTTTTGGCTTTGGGTGGGTCAAGAATCTGGCCACGCCCGGCACCGTGCGCAGCTGGGCCGCCCCCGCCACGGCTCTTGGTATGGCCATCACCGGGCTCTGCCACTCCGTGGGATTTGACGTCTCGATGGCCCCGATTTTGTCGGTCACCCGCCTCCTCGGCCTCCTGACGGCCGTGGGAATGTCGATCTACCTGCTCTGGCGGGCCCAATCTCGCGGCTGGGTGCGGTCACTCGGGATGTCGCTACTGCTCTTTGTGGTGCTCGGCCCGGTAGTGCAGCCCTGGTATTTGGTGTGGGGACTCATAGTTCTGGCCGCCTCCTATCAGGGTCGGGAGCACTTCTGGCTCCTAGCCCTCTCCATAACCAGTCCCTTCCTGGGTCTGCCCGGCGCCAGAGATCTGTTGGCCAGTTTGGTGCACGCCCCACTGCTCTTGATGGCACTGGCACTAATTATCCTGATGGGAGCGCTATTAGTACCGTTGGGTCGGTGGACTCAGTGGTCGTGGCCCGAAGTTGATGATCGCCTAGAACGACTCGGCCTCTCAGCGGAATAACGACAGCTTTACCCAGTTTTATCAGGGTAAAGAGGAAATTCCAGTGTGAAAATTGTGCCTTAGTGCTGGTCGGGGATGACGAATTGATATTCGACGACGTCTAGCCACTTACCGTGCTTGCGGCCGACCTCAATTTCCTTCCCCACCAGGCGAAACCCAACTTTTTCGTGGAGTCGGATCGAGCCCTCGTTTTCGCCGACAATTCGGGCAATAATGGCATGAAAGCCCAGGTCAGAGGCCATTTCAACCATTTCGCGGAGTAGGACCTCCCCGACGCCTCGTCCGCGGGCCCCGCGGTGGGCGTAGACGGAGCTTTCCACCGTGGTGGCGTAGGCCGCCCGGGCCCGAAAGGGCGTAACGACCGCAAATCCAAGAATTCGCTCGCCCCGAGCGCCAATTTCGCCCAGGTCGTCCTCGTCGTTGACGGCCACGATGCAAGGGTGGGTGCCGAGGTGTTCATCGATCCACTCCTCCTGCTCCTCGAGGGTCCGGGGCATGATGTCGAAGGTGACGGTGGTCTCGATGACCTCGGGGTTGTAGATCGCGGCAATGGCCGAAGCATCGGCGCGTTCAACGGGTCTGGTGTGCACGTCTGCCACGCTAGTGGCGCTCAATTGGAAGAATGGGCTTTCGCACGGTAGGATTGCCGTTCGTGCCGGAAACGGTTCGTGCCCTCTTAGCTCAGTGGTAGAGCACTTCCATGGTAAGGAAGGGGTCGTCGGTTCAATCCCGACAGAGGGCTCGCGCGGCGGCGTAGCTCAGGTGGTCAGAGCACACGGCTCATAATCGTGTTGTCGAGGGTTCGAGTCCCTCCGCCGCTACTAGGCGGGGCTCTTGGGCCTCGGGCGAGTGCAGTTGCAGTACATACAGAAAGACGGCGGTAAATATGGCACGGAATGAAAAGCGCATCCAGGTGACCCTCGCGTGCGAGGAGTGCAAGCGGCGTAACTACATCACGATGAAGAACAAGGTCAACGACCGTGAGCGCATCGAGATGAAGAAGTACTGCCGGTTCGATCGCAAGCACACGAACCACAAGGAAACTCGCTAGAAGCCACCCCCTCGCGGAGTGGTAGGCTAGTACCCCACGAACTCATCACCTCGGTGAAGAGATCAAAGGGCAGTGGCTCAATTGGTAGAGCACCGGTCTCCAAAACCGGTGGTTGGGGGTTCGAGTCCCTCCTGCCCTGCGTAGAAGTGAAAGAACAAGGATGAACCGCGAACAGAAGCGAATGATGCAGCGACAAGGAGTCGGCGCCGACGGCGCCGTTGCTCCTCGTCGTGCCGTCTCCCCGCAAGACGTTCAGCGTCGCCGTCGCGAACGAGTCGGTGTTCGTCAGTACTTTCGCGAAGTACGCGATGAGATGCGCCAAGTTGCTTGGCCTTCCCGTCCCGAAGTTGTTAACTACACGACCATCGTCGTGTGTGTTCTCGTCTTCATGTCGTTGTTGATTTTTGGACTGGGCTTTGGATTTTCAAAGTTCGTTACCTTCCTGTTTCAGAAGTAGGGCCTGATGAGTGACATTGAATTCGAACAGATTGACGACGAGCTTGTCGAAGATGTTGAGATCGACGAGGTAGAGATTCTCGAAGAGGAGCCGGCTGCCGAGTCTGCTTTCGATCGTCCCGGTCGTTGGTACGTCGTGCGTACCTTCTCGGGTCACGAGAAGAAGGTTCGCGAAGCGCTCGAAGTTGTCATTAAGAACCAGGGCCTGCAGGACGACATCTACGAAATCGTTATTCCCGAAGAGGACGTGACTGAAATTCGTCGTGACAAGCGCGTCACCACGAAGAAGCGAATCTTCCCCGGGTACATGATGGTGCGCTGCCGTCCCACTGCGGACAACTTCCAAACGATTACCAGCATCCCCTCGGCCATTGGTTTCGTGGGTCCCCAGAAGGACAACCCGATTCCCTTGACGCGCAAGGAGATCGACGGCATTATTCGTCCCACCATCGAAGGTGTTGAACAGCCCGTTAAGCGCAAGACGCCGAAGCACGATTTTTCGATGGGCGAAGAAGTCGAAATCAAGACCGGTCCGTTTGCGACCTTCAAGGGTCTTATTGCCGAGATCAACGAAGACCAGTTGCGTCTCAAGGTCTTGGTGGACATCTTTGGTCGCGAGACCCCAGTCGAACTTGAGTTCGGCCAAGTGACCAAGAGTTAATTCAAGGATTTGTAAGGAGAACCGCCATGGCTAAGAAGACCATTGCAATTGTGAAGATTCAGCTGCCCGCAGGTGGAGCCACGCCGGCCCCACCAGTAGGTACTGCGCTCGGGCCCCACGGTATTCAGACCATGGAGTTCTGTAAGCAGTACAACGCCGCGACCGAGAGCATGAAGGGCACCGTGGTGCCTTGCGAAATCTCGATCTACGACGACCGCACGTTCACATTCGTATTGAAGACCCCACCAACGCCAGTACTCCTGCGTGAAGCCGCTGGCCTCGCTAAGGGTGCACAGCTCGCCGGTCGTGAGACCGTCGCCACCGTTTCGTGGGACCAGGTTGAAGAGATTGCCAAGACCAAGTTGCAAGACCTCAACACCGATGACCTCGAGATGGCCAAGTTGCAGGTAGCGGGCACCGCCCGTTCCATGGGCATCAACGTTCGCTAGGAGATAGACAGATGAAGCACGGTAAGAAGTACAACAACGCCCTCGCGCAAATTGACCGCGAAGCACTACTCACCCTTTCCGAGGCCGTGGCCAAGGTGAAGGTGACGGCTACTGCCAAGTTCGACGAGACCATCGAGATCGCCTGCCGCCTCGGTGTCGACCCTCGTAAGGCCGACCAGATCGTTCGTGGCACCTTGTCGTTGCCCGCCGGTACTGGTAAGACCAACCGCGTGGCCGTGTTCGCCGCCGGTGAAGCGGCCCAGGCTGCGCGTGATGCCGGAGCCGACGTTGTCGGAGCCGAGGATCTCGTCGCTCAGGTCTCCGGTGGATTCCTGGAGTTCGACATCGCTATCGCTACGCCAGACCTCATGGGTCAGGTCGGTGGTTTGGGCCGCGTGCTCGGACCCCGTGGTTTGATGCCGAACCCTAAGACCGGCACGGTCACCATGGACGTCGCTAAGGCCGTTACCGAATTCAAGGGTGGTCGTGTGGAATACAAGACCGACCGCTTCGGCAACATCCACCTCCGCGTGGGCAAGGCTTCCTTCAGCGAAGCCGACCTCGTGAAGAACATCAGCGCTGTCGTAGACGAACTGCTCCGCGCCAAGCCTGCGAGCTCGAAGGGTCGCTACCTCATGGGCGTGACCATCAGCTCGACCATGGGCCCTGGCATCAAGATCGACCCGCTCCGCGCCCGCGAAGCTGACGAAGTCTTGGTTTCGGCCTAGTCCGTTTTGACGGCACGCCTGGCGTGCCACTACCATGAAGACCCTGCGAGGAAACTCGCACACAGTTTTAGAAGAACGCCAAAGACATCCGGAGTGGGAAACCACGTAAAGGAATCGGTAACGATTCGCCCGACGAGGCAGTTCGAGAAGGCCCCAGGCCGGCTCGCACTGGATGTCCAAGGCCCGCCCCGGGCGGCATCCGGTGAAGGAGCGAGTATGAACGAAGTAATGACCCAAAAGGTCGCAGTTATCGACGAACTGAAGGCCAAGGTCGACAGCACCAATACGGCCGTTGTCACCGAGTACCGCGGTATGACCGTGGCTCAAATCTCCGAACTCCGCCGCACACTTCGTGGCCACGGCGCCGATTTCAAGGTTTTCAAGAACACTCTCGTCCGCCGCGCGATCGCTGGCACCCCCGTGGAGCCCATGACCGAGTTCCTCGAAGGCCCTACGGCCATTGCCTTTGTTGACGGTGACGTTTCGGCCGTCGCCAAGACGCTCCGTGACTTCTCTAAGTCCACCCCCACCCTCGTGGTGAAGGGCGGCGTCCTCGATGGTCGCGTTCTGACCCTAAAAGACCTGATCGCACTGGCTGACCTGCCGAGCCGCGACGTGCTTTTGGCCCAGCTGGCTGGCCTCATTGCTTCGCCAATGCGCACCATGGCCGGCCTCATGAAGGCCGTCCCACAATCTCTCGCCTATGGCCTGTCGGCTTTGATCGACTCCAAGGGCGGCGCACCAGTAGGTGCGACCAAGACCGAAGAGGCCGAGGCACCCGCCCCGGCCGAAGCGGAAGCCGAGGCCCCCGCGGCCGAAGCGACCACCGAGGAAGCGCCAGAAGTGGCTGCCGACGAAGTGACTGCCGAAGCCGAGGCACCGGCCCCCGAGGCCAGTGAAGAAGCCCCCGCGGCCGAATAACGCAGTATTAAACCGAAAGAAAGTAAGGAAATCATGGCTGGAACCCTGACCAAGGAACAAATCCTCGACGGAATCGCCGAATTGACAGTGATTGAGCTCAGCGAGCTCCTCACTGCGTTCGAAGAGAAGTTCGGCGTAACTGCAGCTGCCCCCGCGGCCGTTGCTGTTGCCGCACCTGCAGCTGGTGGCGGCGACGCCGGCGCTGCTGACGAGAAGAGCGACTTTGACGTTGTAATCACCAACGCTGGTGACAAGAAGATCCAGGTGATCAAGGAAGTCCGCACCCTCACCAACCTCGGCTTGAAGGAAGCCAAGGACCTGGTTGACGCGGCTCCCAAGACCGTCCTCGAGAAGGTCTCCAAGGCCGACGCTGACAAGGCCAAGGCGGCCCTGGAAGCAGCTGGCGCCACCGTCGAACTTAAGTAGTTCACTGGTACGAGAGCCCGCTCGGGGGGAGACCCCCGGGCGGGCACTTGCGTCCCTACCGACTGCGCACTTGCGCTCAGTCGTCGGTGGGCAGTAGCATTAACTCTCCGTGTTTGCGAAAGCGTTTGGTCATGTCACGACCACTCCTCCGCAGACACTTGCTTTGCCATTGCTGTACCCCTGTGACCTCGACACGAAGGATTATCTGTGCTGAAGCGCTCTGCGTTCCCGAATCGTTTCTCGTTCGCCGTACTGCCGGAACCAACCGTTGAGGGAGGGGCAAACTCCCTCTTCGACGCCGTCCACGACCAGATTAAGTTCCTGGAAGAGGGCGGATCGGCTGACAACCTGCTCACCAAGTACGGCGACTACGGCCCGCTGCACTTCCTTAACTTCCAGAACGACAAGTACGGATGGTTCCTCCGCGACGGTCTGAAGAAGGCCTTTGAGGACATTTCGCCCATCAAGGACTCCACTGGCAAGCTCTCCTTGTACCTGACCTTTGATCCTGAGAACTCAGAGTCAATCGGGCCCGCCAAGCACACCGAAGCCGAGTGCGTCGAGCGTGGACTGACCTACCAGTGCCCAATCTTCGTCGAGGCGGAATTCCGCAACGAAGAGACCGGTGAAATTAAGCAGTCCTTCGTCTTCATGGGTGATGTACCCGTAATGACCGAGCGCGGCACCTTCATCTACAACGGTACCGAGCGTGTCGTTGTTTCACAGTTGCTCCGTTCCGACGGTATCTACACCGAGCCGGACCGTGACCCCAAGGGCAACATTACGTTCATCACTACCGTTATTCCGGTCCGTGGTGAGCGTCCCAAGTTCGCACTCGAAGTTGGTGACTCCACTCGCGTTGCCGTTCGTATCGGCAAGGGTAAGAAGGTCAACTCCTTCACCGTGCTGCGTGCACTCGACTCCCGCGTGGACTTCTCCTACCTCGAGAAGTTGGTTAACCACTTCGTCAGTGGTGCCAAGGGTGAAGTTCGCATTCTTGAAGGTGAGTTCGAAAAGTACCGCCTCAAGTTCTACGAGAAGTACGACAAGGACATTCACACCTTCGTCAACCGCGGTAACCGCACCAAGGACTGGAGCAACAAGCTCGCTAAGTTCGCGAACCAGTTGATCGAAGAGAAGAACATCGGCATGCTCGACGCATTGACGATGCACTTGGAAATCTTCCACGGTGGCGACGAAACCAAGCTCGGTCAGGCCGGCCAGGAAATGGCCCTCATCGAGATCTACAAGGCCTGGAAGGGTCTGGAGCCAGCCGACCGTTGGTTGGACGTCTTTGACATCGAAGCGTGGCGCTTGCCTTCGGCTCCGATTCCTGGTGACACCAACACCCCGAACAAGTTCCGCACCGCGATGGAATCACGTATCGAGCCGTTCTTCCGCATGGTCTTCTTGGACCCCACGAAGCCACTGCTCCCCGGTCAGATTGCTCGCACCAGCGAGCGCAGCCGCGCCAAGGCCGGTTTCGAAATCTCCGACCTCGGTCAGATTCGTATCGAGCGCAAGTTCGCTCGTTCCAACGAAGTCGCTCGTAACCGCGAACTCTTTGGCGAAGTCTTTGACGCGCCAGTTGGCGACAAGCGTTGGTTGAGCCCCGAAGAAGTGCTCGCCACGATCACCCACTTGTTGAACCTGCGCATTGCCTACTTGGCCGAGCGTACGCAGAATCAGAACGACCCCTCGAGCTACCGCACCGACGACGTTGACCAGTTGAGCAACCGTCGTATCCGTAGCGTCGGTGAGCTCGTACTCATCGCGTACCGCGGTGGTCTTAACCGTATGGAGCGCGTCGTTCGTGATCGCATGACGACCCTCGACACCGAGGCCATCACGCCACAGGCGCTGATCAACATTCGTCCCGTTTCGGCGGCGGTCAAGGAGTTCTTCTCCTCGAGCCAGTTGAGCCAGTACCTCGACAACACCAACCCTCTCTCGGGTCTGACGAACAAGCGTCGTCTCTCGGCACTGGGCCTTGGTGGTCTGACGCGTGAGCGTGCCGGACTGGAAGTACGAGACGTACTCGCCTCGTACTACGGCCGCATCTGTCCGATCGAAACTCCCGAAGGTCCCAACGTTGGTCTGATCGGTTACTTCGCGAACTACGCCCTGCTCGACAGGCACGGTTTCATTCACAGCCCAATTCGTATTGTGAAGAACGGTGTGGCCTCGAGCGACTACCGCTGGATCAACTTCGAATCTGAGCCGTACTTGAAGATTGCCGCCGCCGAAACTGAGCTGGACGCCAACGGTCGCATCAAGGCCGACCGCGTCCTGATCCGTACCGGTTCGCCCGGTACCGGTATTCCTCACCACTCGGTGCCGGACAACCGTCTTGGTTCGACCGTGGCGGAATTCTCAATCGTTAATCGCGATGAAGTGGACGCGATGGACATCTCACCCATTCAGAACATCTCGCTCTCGACGGCGTTGATTCCCTTCGTGGAGCACGACGACCCGCAGCGCGCACTGATGGGCGCCAACATGCAACGCCAGGCCGTTCCGCTGATCGTTCCCGAAGCTCCGTACGTTGGTACCGGCCTCGAGGCACGTGCTGCGGTCGACTCCGGCGAAGTCTTGATCGCCGAAGCTAACGGTGTTGTTGCCGAAGTTTCGGGTGACCGCATTGTTGTCGACTACGAGATTGCCGTCCCCGTTCGTGACGAGCGTCCTTCCAAGAAGAAGACGTACAAGCTCAAGAAGTTCCGTCGTTCGAACCACGCCACCTCCATGCACCAGCGCTCACGCGTCTCGGTCGGTGACGTTGTTACGCCGGGCGACATCTTGGCTGACGGTACGTCAACCTCCAACGGTGAGTTGGCCCTCGGTAAGAACCTGCTCGTGGCCTACATGCCATGGGAGGGCTACAACTTCGAAGACGCCATCATCGTTTCCGAGCGCTTGGTGAAGGACGACGTCTTGACGTCGGTTCACATCGAGAAGTTCGAGTGTGACGCCCGTGACGTGAAGTTGGGTCAAGAAGAAATCACTCGCGACATCCCGAACCTGCCTGAGAACATCTTGGCCAACCTCGACGACCGCGGCATCATCCGCATCGGTTCCGAAGTTGCTCCCGGTGACATCCTCGTTGGAAAGGTCACCCCGAAGGGTGAGTCCGAGCCTTCGCCAGAAGAGCGCCTCCTACGCGCCATCTTCGGTGACAAGGCCGACGACGTTCGTGACGTTTCACTCCGTCTGCCTCACGGTCAGTTCGGAACGGTTATCGACATCAAGGTCATCGAGCGTGACGGTGAAGAAGAGTTGCCACCAGGTGTAAACCAGTTGGTTCGCGTCTTCGTTGCTCAGAAGCGCAAGATCCAAGAAGGCGACAAGCTCGCCGGTCGTCACGGTAACAAGGGTGTTATCTCCAAGATTCTTCCTGAAGAAGACATGCCCTACATGCCTGACGGTTCGCCAGTCGACATCATCTTGAGCCCACTCGGTGTGCCAAGTCGAATGAACGTTGGACAGCTGCTCGAGAGTCACCTCGGTTACGCCGCGCGTCACGGTTGGAAGGGTGCCGACAGGAACCCCAAGGCCGGTACCGCTGGACACGACGACAGCGCCCTGCGCAAGACCCGTCCTCGCACCGAGCCCGCGCTCTACGTTTCATCGCCCGCCTTCGATGGTGCGCGTTGGGACCAAGAGGACGCTCGTAGCGACAAGCCCAACATCAAGCAGGTCTTCGCCGCCCTCAACGCCGATGGCGCCGATGGCCGTCGCATGACTTCCGACGCGAACGATGGCAAGGTCACCTTGTACAACGGTCGTACCGGTGAGGCTTACGACAGTCCGATCGCCGTGGGTTACGCCTACATCTTGAAGCTCTCCCACATGGTGGACGACAAGATTCACGCCCGTTCAACTGGTCCCTACGCGCTGGTTACCCAGCAGCCCATCGGTGGTAAGGCCCAGTTCGGTGGACAGCGCTTCGGTGAGATGGAAGTGTGGGCCCTCGAGGCCTACGGTGCGGCACACGCACTCCAGGAACTCATCACCGTTAAGTCCGACGACACCCGTGGTCGTGAGTGGACGTACGAGGCCATCGTTAAGGGTGAGAACCTGCCGAAGCCTGGTGTCCCCGAGTCCTTCAAGGCTCTGGTTAAGGAAATGCAAGCACTCTGCTTGAACGTTGAGGTTCGCACGTCGAACGGTCAGCTGGTTCAACTGGTCGACGAAGACGACGACTACTTAAGCCGCACCCGTTTGCTCGGCATCAACATTCAGCGACAAGAACACGGTTCGGACGAAGAAGATGCACGTCGTCAGGCCGAGCGCAACGAGAGGAAGTTCCAGTAATGAGCCCCGTCAACGTAAGTACCATCGACCAGCTCCGTATTGGCTTGGCCAGCGCCAAGGACATCCACTCGTGGACCTCGGGCGAAGTCAAGAAGCCAGAAACCGTTAACTACCGCACCAACAAGCCTGAAAAGGACGGACTCTTCTGCGAGAAGATCTTCGGACCCCAGAAGGCTTGGGAGTGTGCCTGTGGCAAGTACAAGCGCGTCCACGTCAAGGGTCTCGTTTGTGAGCGTTGCGGGGTTGAAGTAACAAGTGACAAGGTGCGCCGCGAGCGCATGGGTCACATCCAACTCCAGGCCCCCGTTGTTCACATTTGGTACCTCCGCGGTACCCGTTCGTGGTTGACCTACCTCTTGATGGGTCTCGACCCTAAGGAAGAGCTCAAGGCCAAGCAGTTGGAGAAGGTTGTGTACTACTCCGCACGTCTCGTGACCTACGTTGACGTTGCTCGCCGCGCCGAAGACCTCAAGACGTTGGCCGAAGCCCTCGAGGACGAGACCAAGGACATCTTGGCCGGTCGCGAGCGGACCCTCGAGCGTTACCAGCGCGAGTTCGAAGCTCGCCTGGAGTACTTGAAGAACGACAACTCTCGTGACGCCGAACTGCGCACCGCGCAGAAGGAATTCGACGAGCGTTGCCTCGAAGCCCGTGACGGTGCCCAGTTGGCCATCGACATGGCCAACCAGGCCTTCGACACGTTCCGCACGTTGCACTCACGTCAGATCATCGAAGACGAATTGCTCTACCGCGAAATGCTCATGCGTTACGAGGAGTACTTCGAAGGTGGCATGGGTGCCGACGCAATCTTGCAGCTCATCGACCGCATGGACCTCGACGCCGAAGAGGCGCAGATGGTCGAAATGCTCGACGGTAAGAGCGGCGTCAAGATTTCTGCTCAGCGTCACGCCAAGTTGCTCAAGCGTCTCGCCGTAGTCCAGGCCTTCAACCGCCGCGACGACAACGGCCGACGGTTGAACGACCCCAGCGCGATGATCTTGCAGGTTCTCCCCGTCATCCCGCCGGACTTGCGTCCGATGGTGCAGCTCGATGGTGGACGTCAGGCCACGAGTGACTTGAACGACCTCTACCGTCGCGTGATCAACCGCAACAACCGTCTTAAGAAGTTGCTCGAGTCGGACAGCCCCGCGATCATCGTGAACAACGAACGTCGCATGCTGCAAGAGGCCGTTGACGCCTTGATCGACAACGGTCGTCACGGCCGTGCGGCGTCGGGCCCATCGGGTCGTCCCGCAAAGAGCCTCACCGACGTGTTGAAGGGTAAGCAGGGTCGTTTCCGTCAGAACTTGCTCGGTAAGCGCGTTGACTACTCGGCCCGTTCGGTCATCGTCGTTGGTCCGCGCCTGAAGCTGCACCAGTGTGGTCTGCCGAAGATCATGGCCCTCGAACTCTTCAAGCCATTCGTAATGCGGGCCCTCATGGCCGACGGCACGGCGCAGAACATTCGTTCCGCGAAGCGCATGGTCGAGCAGCGCCACGTTGCGGTGTGGGAGAAGCTCGAGTACGTAACTCGCGAGCACCCCGTGCTCTTGAACCGTGCCCCCACCCTTCACCGTCTCGGTGTCCAGGCCTTCGAGCCCGTACTTGTTGACGGCAAGGCCATCCAGGTTCACCCACTCGTTTGTAAGGCCTTCAACGCTGACTTCGACGGTGACACCATGGCGGTACACGTTCCGCTGAGCGCCGAAGCTCAGGCTGAAGCTCGCATCCTCATGCTGTCGGTGAACAACATCTTCACCCCCGCTACCGGACGCGCCATCACGGAGCCGAGCCAGGACATGGTCTTGGGTATCTACTACCTAACCCGTGACGCCAAGATCAAGGCTGAGCGCCCACCGGTCTTCCGTCAGATCCACGAAATCGAAGCGGCCCTCGAGCGCAACATCATCACGTTGCACACCGAGATCGAACTTCGTACTTCGACGGATGCATCCGAATCGAGCCTCGCCGCTCGTTTGGCTTCCGCTGACTTTGCCGCCGAAGGTGCTCGTCGTTCAATCCGCACGACCCCTGGTCGCGTGATCTTCAACGAGGCGCTGCCTTCGGGCTACCGCTTCATCAACCAGTTGGTTGGTAAGAACTCGTTGCCTATCGGCGTGATTGTCGAAGAGATTGCGAACGGTTACACCCGTAAGCAAGTAGCCAACGCCCTCGACGCCATCAAGGACCTTGGTTTCCGTTACGCCAGCCAGAGTGGTTTGACCATTGGCTTCGATGACATCGTGACCAGTCCTCGTAAGGCCGAGATTCTCGACAGCTACGAGAAGGACGCCGAAAAGGTTGAGCAGAACTTCAACAAGGGTGTCATCATCGACGAAGAGCGTCGTCAGTTGCAGATCGACATTTGGACTCGCGCTAACCGCGAACTCAGTGACGTTTGCTACGGTGCGCTCGACGCCCAAGTCGACAACCCCATCCGCATGATGGTGGACTCGGGTGCTCGTGGTAACCGCCAGCAGATCCTCCAGATCACCGCCATGAAGGGACTCGTTGTTAACTCCCGCGGTGAAATTGAGCACCGACCTGCGAAGAGCTCATTCCGTGAAGGTCTTACTTCATGGGAGTACTTCGTATCGTTGCACGGAACTCGTAAGGGTCTCGCCGACACCGCACTACGTACCGCTGACTCGGGTTACTTGACCCGTCGTCTCGTTGACGTCGCGCAGGAGCTCATCATCAAGGAAATGAACTGTGGCACCAGCCGCAGTCTGCTCATTGAGAATGTGGCTCCCGACACGGCCGCCGTTCGTTCGCACCTCGAGACCAAGCTCTGGGGCCGCATGCTGGCTCAAGACCTCGAGACCAGCGAAGGTGTTCTGCCCGCCGGCACAATCCTCGCGATCGCCGACGTCGAGCGTTTGCGCGACGACGCCAAGGTCGACTCCATCCGGGTGCGCACCACGCTCGTCTGCGAAGCAGCCGAAGGTATCTGTGCGTCGTGTTACGGACTCAGCCTCGCGACCCACGAACTCGTCGAACTCGGCGAAGCCGTTGGTGTGGTGGCCGCTCAGTCAATCGGTGAGCCTGGTACTCAGCTGACCATGCGTACCTTCCACTCCGGTGGTGTAGGTGGCCGTGACATTACTCACGGTCTGCCTCGCGTGGTTGAGCTCTTCGAAGCTCGTTCACCAAAGGGTGCCGCCACCATGGCTGAGCACTCCGGTGTTGTTCGCATCGAGCGTTCCGACGCTCCCGGTGTGAACGCGGCCGCGAAGGTACTTGTGATTGCTAACAACGGTGACATCCAAGAGGCCCTCATTCCGCCACGTGACTTGATCGTGGCCGAAGGTGCCGAAGTGGAAGCCGGACAGCCACTGAACCGTGGACCACTCGACCCGAAGATGATTATGGAGCTGCGCGGTACGCGTGACGCCCAGCGTTATCTGGTGGAAGAAGTCCAGGGCGTCTACCGTGACCAGGGAGTTTCGATCCACGACAAGCACATTGAGCTCGTTGTGCGTCAGATGACCCGCCGTATCCAGGTCGTGAACAAGGGTGATTCGGACTTCTTGCCCGGTGCCCTCATCGACGCCAAGAACTTCGACGACTCCAACAAGGGTCTCGAAGCGGCCGGTAAGGCTCTGGCCGACGGTCGTGCCCGCATGATGGGTATCACCAAGACGTCACTGTCCACTGACTCCTGGCTCGCCGCCGCCTCCTTCCAGGAGACGACCCGAGTCCTGACCGAAGCAGCCATCAGCGGTAAGCGCGATGACCTGATCGGTCTGAAGGAAAACATCATCATCGGTAAGTTGATTCCTGCCGGTCTGGGCCAGCCACACTTTGCGGCTCGCCAGATCAAGCTGGAGATGCCTAACGCCGAACTGCTCCCCGAGTGGGCAACCTGGCGCGATGACGACTCTGACCTCGCCGACATTTTGGGCGAGTTTGGGGATGCCAACAGTGACACCCTCGACGATGACCTGCGGGACTTCCTCAGTATTGGCGAAGGTAACTACACCGCAATCGACGATTTGCTCGGTGGTCCAGACGAGCCGGCGAGCGGGGAGTAGCACCGTACTAACAAGCCTCGAAAGGCACGGCCCGACACCGCTCGGTGTCGGGCTTGCCCTCGAGCACCAATTTGTCGTAGGATAACCAGTCCGTGTGCCGGTAGGTGTAACAACCGGTACGAGATTTTTAACAGAAGAGGTTCCGCGTGCCCACCATCGCACAGCTAGTCCGCAAGGGCCGGCAGGAAAAGACCAGTAAGACCAAGACGCCAGCCCTCAAGGGCTCGCCACAGCGCCGCGGCGTGTGCACTCGTGTGCACACCGTGACGCCGAAAAAGCCGAACTCGGCCCTCCGTAAGGTGGCCCGTGTCCGTCTGACCTCGGGTGTCGAAGTCACCGCCTACATCCCAGGTGTGGGGCACAACCTCCAGGAGCACTCCATTGTGCTGGTCCGTGGTGGCCGTGTGAAGGACCTCCCCGGTGTTCGCTACAAGATCATTCGCGGCGCGCTCGACACCTCCGGTGTTCGTGACCGCAAGCAGGCCCGTAGTCGCTACGGAGCTAAGAAGGAGAAGGCCTAATGCCTCGTTCAGGTCCCGCCCCTCGCCGTGAAGTACCGGCTGACCCTATTTACAAGTCGATTCTCGTAACGCAGATCACCAACAAGATCCTCGAGCGTGGCAAGCGCACGCTGGCCGAAAACATCGTCTACAGCGCCCTCGAAATGGTGGAGCAGAAGACCGGTGCCGACCCCGTCGCCGCGCTCAAGCGCGCCCTCGAAAACGTTCGTCCTGAACTCGAAGTCCGCAGCCGCCGCGTTGGTGGTTCGACCTACCAGGTGCCAGTAGAAGTTCGTCCCCGTCGCGCTACGACGTTGGCGATTCGCTGGTTGACCGACTACGCCAAGGCCCGCCGTGAGCGCACCATGGCCGAGCGTCTCGCTAACGAGATCATTGACGCCAGCAACGGCATTGGTGCCGCGGTGAAGCGCAAAGATGACATTCAAAAGATGGCAGAGTCCAACAAGGCTTTCGCCCACTACCGCTGGTAATTAGGGATATTTTTTCATGACTGACCGCGTAATCGCACTCGAAAACGTCCGCAATATTGGCATTATGGCCCACATCGACGCCGGTAAGACGACGACGACTGAGCGCATCTTGTTCTACACCGGAAAGAACTACAAAATCGGTGAAGTACACGAAGGCGCCGCCACCATGGACTGGATGGTCCAGGAGCAAGAGCGCGGTATCACCATCACCTCGGCCGCTACCACCTGTGAGTGGAACGGCCACCAGATCAACATCATCGACACCCCCGGACACGTTGACTTCACGGTTGAAGTAGAGCGTTCGCTCCGCGTGCTCGACGGCGCCGTCGCCGTCTTTGACGCCGTGGCCGGTGTTGAGCCTCAGACCGAAACGGTATGGCGCCAAGCCAACAAGTACAACGTTCCTCGTATCTGCTTCGTGAACAAGATGGACCGTATCGGTGCCGACTTCTTCCGTTGCGTCGACATGATCAAGGACCGTCTCGACTGCACCCCCGCCGTCATTCAGCTGCCCATCGGTGCTGAGAGTGAGTACAAGGGCATCATCGACATCTGCTCGATGACCGCCACCATTCACCACGACGACAAGGGCGAAGTCGTTGAAGTTATCGACATCCCCGCCGAGTACAAAGAGCAGGCCGAGGAGTACCACGCGATGCTGTTGGACGTCCTCACGACGTTCGATGACGAGCTCATGGAAAAGATGCTTGGCGACGAAGTACCAACGACCGCTGACATCCGTCGTGCGCTGCGTGTCGGTACCTTGAACGGTCACTGCGTCCCAATCTTGAACGGCACCGCCTTCAAGAACAAGGGTGTTCAGCCCATGCTCGACGCCGTTGTGGACTTCCTCCCCAGCCCCCTCGACCTCCCACCAACCCAGGGCACCAAGCCGGGCAAGGATGAGGTTGTGGAGCGCCGCGCTGACGACTCCGAGCCCTTCGCGGCCCTCGCCTTCAAGATCATGACCGACCCCTACGTCGGTAAGTTGACCTACCTGCGCGTCTACTCGGGCACCCTGCACAAGGGTGACACTGTCATCAACACGACGAAGGGCTCTAAGAAGGAGCGCCTCGGCCGTCTGCTGCAGATGCACGCCAACAACCGTGAGGACCGCGACACGATCCGCACCGGTGACATTGTCGCCGCCGTTGGTCTTAAGCAGGTCACCACTGGTGACACCTTGTCCGACATGGACAAGCCAATTCAGCTCGAAACCCTCGAGTTCCCCGAGCCCGTCATCCACGTGGCCGTGGAGCCAAAGACCAAGGCTGACCAGGAGAAACTGTCCAAGGCGCTCTACTCGCTGTCCGAAGAAGACCCCACCTTCCGCGTCCGTACCGACGAAGAGACCGGCCAGACCGTCATCTCCGGAATGGGTGAGTTGCACCTCGAAGTGCTCGTGGACCGTATGTTGCGTGAATTCGCCGTGGACGCCAACGTAGGTAAGCCTCAGGTGGCCTACCGCGAGACGATCCGCAAGACGGTTGAAAAGGTTGAAGAGAAGTACGTTCGCCAGTCCGGTGGTAAGGGTCAGTACGGTCACGTGGTTATCACGTTCGAACCGACCGGTCCCGGCGGTGGCTATGAATTCCTCGACGAAATCAGCGGTGGTGTGATTCCTAAGGAATACATCCAGCCCGTGAACCAGGGCATCCAGGAAGCTTTGACTTCCGGTGTTTTGGCCGGCTACCCCATGGTGGACGTTCGCGTTCGCCTGACCTTCGGTAGCTACCACGACGTTGACTCCTCCGAAATGGCCTTCAAAATCGCCGGTTCCATGTGCGTGAAGAAGGCCGCCCGTCTGGCCAGCCCCGTGCTCCTCGAGCCCGTGATGGCCGTCGAAGTCGTGACACCCGAGGACTACATGGGTGACGTGATCGGTGACCTTTCCAGTCGCCGCGGACGTGTAGAAGGCATGGAGCAGAAGGGAAACAGCCAGGCAATCCGGGCCCAAGTTCCCTTGGCTGACATGTTCGGCTACGCTACTGACCTGCGTTCACGCACCCAAGGGCGCGCGACGTACACGATGCAATTCCATTCGTACGCTGAAGTACCTGAGTCGATCGCTAAAGAGATCGTCGCGAAGGCCACCGGAGCGTAAGAAGCTAGGAAACTAGCAACAATGGTCCAAACCGTAGTCGGGGAGGGCCGCAAGAAAAAATGCTTCTTCAAACGAAGAAGCCTCAAGAGAAAGTAATCCCCGACAATGGCAAAGGCAAAGTTCGAGCGCACCAAGCCGCACGTGAACATCGGCACCATGGGCCACATTGACCACGGTAAGACCACTCTTACCGCGGCGATCACCAAGGTCCTTTCAGACCGTGTTCCCGGCAGTGCATTCACCCCATTCGACCAGATTGACAAGGCTCCCGAAGAGCGTCAGCGCGGTATCACCATCTCGATTGCTCACGTTGAGTACGAGACCCCGAACCGTCACTACGCACACGTCGACATGCCTGGTCACGCTGACTACGTCAAGAACATGATCACCGGTGCCGCTCAGGTTGACGGTGCAATCCTCGTGGTTGCCGCAACTGACGGTCCTATGGCTCAGACCCGCGAGCACGTGCTGCTCGCTCGTCAGGTCGGTGTTCCTTACATCGTTGTTGCCCTGAACAAGGCCGACATGGTGGAAGACGAAGAGCTCCTCGACCTCGTCGAGATGGAAGTTCGCGAACTGCTCAGCAGCTACGACTTCCCCGGTGACGACACCCCAATCATCCGCGTTTCAGCCCGTGAGGCGCTGGAAGGCAACGAAGCGTGGGGCGACAAGATCATGGAACTCATGGCTGCCGTCGACGACTTCGTACCAGAACCAGTCCGTGACACCGCGAAGCCCTTCCTCATGTCGATCGAAGACGTTATGTCGATCACTGGTCGTGGCACCGTAGTTACCGGAAAGGTCGAGCAGGGCATCATCAAGGTCGGCGATGAAGTTGAGATCGTCGGTTTGACTGACACCCAGAAGACCACCGTTACCGGTATCGAAATGTTCCGTAAGCTCCTCGACGAAGGCCAGGCTGGCGACAACCTGGGTGCCCTTCTCCGTGGAACGAAGAAGGAAGAAGTTGAGCGCGGTCAGGTTCTCTGCAAGCCAGGCTCCATCACCCCTCACACCATCTTCGAAGCCAACGTGTACGTGTTGACCAAGGACGAAGGTGGCCGTCACAAGCCTTTCTTCGCCAACTACCGTCCGCAGTTCTACTTCCGTACGACTGACGTAACCGGTACCATCGAGCTGCCTGCCGGCACCGAAATGGTTATGCCTGGTGACAACACCGCCATGACCGTGACCCTCGGCAAGCCAATCGCTATGGAAGAGGGTCTCACCTTCTCCATCCGCGAAGGTGGCCGTACGGTCGGTTCCGGTCGTGTAACGAAGATCCTGAAGTAGGTATCTGAGTCATGGCCGAAAAGCAGATGATTCGTATCAGGCTCAAGGCCTTTGATCACGAAGTTCTGGACCAGTCCTGTGCCAAAATCGTGCAAACGGTTGAGCGCACGACGGCTCGGATCCAGGGTCCCGTGCCACTGCCAACTGAGAAGCACCGTTACACGGTGGTTCGCGGACCGCACAAGCACAAGGACAGCCGCGAGCACTTCGAGATGCGTATTCACAAGCGTCTGTTGGACATCGTGGACCACACCCCCAAGACCGTTGATGCGCTTCAGCGCCTCGACCTCCCTGCGGGCGTGGACATCGAGATCAAAATTCGTAATAACTAACACCACTCTCAGGGCCCCCGATCCGACTTTGCGTTGGACGGGGGTCTTGGAGTAGGGTGGTACTCCCGCCGGAAGCGGTGGGAATCGGATCCAACTTGTTGGATCCACAGATGATGTGACTGGTTGCCCCTTGCGGGAACGCCAGTCCGAACCATTCGAGCGCTCCGTTCGGGTTCGGTCCCGAACGGAGCGTCTGTGTGTCGGGTTGGTCCGACGCACAGGAGTTAAGGAGAAATGAACGTGACGACCAAGTCGATCGTCGGTGAGAAGGTGGGCATGACCCAGGTTTGGGACGAGCAAAATCGTGCCATCCCTGTGACCGTTGTCCGGGTTAGCCCGGTGCGTGTCGTGCAGATCAAGACGCCGGACAAAGAGGGTTACTCCGCATTGCAGGTGACGTGGGGAACCCGTCGCCTCTCTACGTTGACGCAGCCAGAGCGTGGACACTTTGACAAGGCTGGAGTAACGCCAGGTAAGGCGCTCGTTGAGCTCCGCTTGGAAGATGTCTCGTCATTCACTATCGGTCAAGAGATCGGTGCTGATGTCTTTGAGAAGGGCGAGATGATTGACGTCACCGCCGTGAGCAAGGGCAAGGGCTTCGCTGGTGGTATGAAGCGCCACAACTTCAAGGGTCAAGGCGCCGCACACGGTAACCACAAGCACCACCGTGCTCCTGGTTCCATCGGTGCCTGCGCTACCCCTGGTCGCGTATTCAAGGGTACGAAGATGGCGGGACGTATGGGTGGCGAGCAAGTCACCACGACGAACCTCGAAGTCATCGGCGTCGACGTTGAGCGCAACTTGGTACTCGTCAAGGGTGCTGTTCCTGGTTCCAAGGGTGGCGTCGTTGTCATCCGCACTTCGGTGAAGAACCCAATGAAGGCTGGAGGCAAGCGATGAGCACCTTTACTCTCCGTGGTCCGATTGAAAAGCCCGCCAAGGTTCTCGCCACTCGTACGGTTACCCGTCGTGACGTAACCGGCAAGGAGCTCGGCACCGTAACGCTCGAGCCAACGATCTTCGGTCTTGAGCCCAACGTTCCCGTTCTCCACCAAGTCATCACCGCCCAGCTCGCTGCCAAGCGCGCCGGTACGCAGTCGACCAAGACGCGTAAGGAAGTTCGTGGTGGTGGTAAGAAGCCGTTTAACCAGAAGGGAACCGGTGGCGCTCGTCAGGGAACCATTCGTGCTCCTCACTACCCCGGTGGTGGTATTGCGCACGGTCCAAAGCCACGTAAGTACACCCAGCGCACCCCTAAGAAGATGGTCCGTTTGGCCCTCTTCTCGGCCCTGTCCGACCGTGCGCAGTTGAACCAAATTCTCCTCGTTGACAAGTTCAGCTGGGAAACCCCCAAGACCAAGGACGCGCTCAGCTTGTTGGCCGCCCTCGGTGCCACGGGCAAGGTGCTCGTCGTCTTGTCTCGCGAGGACTTCGTTGCCGGTGCGAGCTTTCGCAACCTGGACTACATCAACACGATTGATGCGAGTGAACTCAACGCGTACGACGTACTGAACGCCGACTGGGTCATCTTCTCTGACGAGACCCTGCCGACCGCTAAGGAGTCCAACTAATGCATGACGCTTCAACAATCCTGCTTCGTCCAGTCGTGTCGGAAAAGACCTACGGCTTGATGGACAACAACGTGTACGTCTTTGAAGTTGCTAAGTACGCCACCAAGATCGACGTGCGTCGTGCCGTCGAGCAGGCGTTCAACGTAACTGTCACCAATGTCAACACACTCAACCGCAAGGGCAAGTCGATGCGTAATCGCCGCACTGGTGTCGAGGGCAAGCGCCCCGACCAAAAGCGCGCCATCGTCACCCTCAAGGCGGGCGACTCGATCAACCTCTTCGAGAGCTAAGGAACACTATGGCCCTTCGTCATCGCAAGCCAACTAGTCCCGGCCGTCGTTTCCAGACGGTCTCGGACTTTGCTGAGCTCACCACTGACCGTCCCGAAAAGTCGCTCCTCGCTAAGAAGAGCCGCACCGGTGGACGTAACAGCTACGGTCGCAAGACCTCGCGTCACCGTGGTGGTGGACACAAGCAGCAGTACCGTATCGTCGACTTCAAGCGCAACAAGGACGGCATTCCGGCCAAGGTTGCAACCATTGAGTACGACCCAAACCGCACCTGTCGAATCGCGTTGTTGCACTACCTCGATGGTGAGAAGCGCTACATCCTCGCTCCTAACGGCCTCAAGGTCGGCGACCGCGTTGAGTCTGGCCCCAAGGCCGACATCAAGACCGGTAACGCCCTCCCCATGCGCTACATCCCAACTGGTTCAGTGGTCCACAACGTGGAACTCCGTCCCGGTGGTGGTGGCAAGATGGCCCGCAGTGCCGGCATGAGCGTTCAGCTTGTCGCTAAGGATGGCGGTTTCGCTACCTTGCGTCTTCCTTCAACGGAAATGCGCCGCGTGCCAATCGACTGTGTCGCCACACTCGGCATCGTCGGTAACTCGGAGCACGAACTGATCAAGATCGGTAAGGCTGGTCGTAACCGCTGGAAGGGCAAGCGCCCTCAGACTCGTGGTGTGGCTATGAACCCGGTCGACCACCCACTCGGTGGTGGTGAAGGTAAGACCTCCGGTGGTCGTCACCCGGTCAGCCCTTGGGGTCAGCCAGAAGGTCGTACTCGTCTGCCTAAGAAGTCAGATGATCTCATTATTCGTCGTCGCCGTGGTCGCGGCTCGCGGAGGTAGGTAGAACATGGGTCGTAGTTTGAAGAAGGGTCCGTTCATTGACGGACACCTATTGAAGAAGGTCGACGCAATGAACGCGTCGGGCGAGAAGAAGGTCATCAAGACCTGGTCTCGTCGTTCGACGGTCATTCCTGACATGGTCGGTCACACCCTCGCAGTTCACGACGGTCGTCGTCACGTCCCGGTGTACGTCACCGAGTCGATGGTCGGCCACAAGCTTGGCGAATTCGCTCCAACGAAGACGTTCAAGTTCCACGCAGGACAAGAAGTGAAGGGTAAGCGCTAATGGCCGGTACCAAGACCAACGAGCGTCCCGGCGTCCGCGCCTCACTGAGCAACTTCGGCATGTCGGCCAGCAAGGCCCGCGTCGTCCTGAACTTGATCCGTGGCGAAGACGTACAGACCGCTCGCGACATCCTCACCCTCACCACGCGTGAGGCTGCTGGCGTCATCAACAAGGTTCTCGCTAGTGCAGTTGCGAACGCCGTAAACAACTCGGGCTACTCCGCCGACGAGTTGTACGTCGCCGCCGCCTACGCCGACGAAGGTCCAACGATGAAGCGTTTCAGCCCCCGCGCTCGCGGTCGTGCTGGTCGCATTAACAAGCGCAGCTGTCACATCACCGTGATTGTCGCCCGCATGGACGACGACCGCCTCGCGATCTTGAACGCTGCCCGCAGCGCTCAGGCCGCTGCATCACGCTCACGCCGCGTGGCCGGATCACGTACCAAGAAGAACGAAGCAGCTGACACGACGCCCGTCGTGGAAGAGGCCGTAGTGGAAGCACCACAGACCGAGGTCGTCGCTACTGATGTAGTTGAGACGAACGAGGTTGTCGAGGTTGCGACCGAACAAGAAGTGGTGTCAGTCGACACCGACGAGGAGACGGACAAGTAATGGGCCAGAAGGTAAATCCCTACGGTTTCCGCCTCGGTATTACGACCGACTGGAAGTCACGCTGGTTCAACGAGCGTGAATACCGTCAGTTTGTTATCGAGGACTGGAAGATTCGTGACTACCTCACGCGTCAACTAGAGACCGCCGCAGTAAGCCGCATTGAGATCGAGCGCAGCAACGACCGCATCCGCGTGGACATCCACACGGCGCGTCCGGGCATCGTTATCGGTCGTCGTGGTGCTGAAGCAGAGCGCTTGAAGAAGGCACTGGAAGTGCTGACCAACCGCGTGCCGAAGAAGGCCAACGAGGCTTCACCGTTCTCGCTGAACATCCAGGAAATCAAGCAGCCCGAACTCGACGCTGCCTTGATCGCTCAGGGAATCTGCGACCAGCTGATTCGTCGCGTGGCGTTCCGCCGTGCGATGAAGCGCGCCATCCAGACCGTGCAGAAGTCGGGCGCCCTCGGCGTTCGTATTCAGTGCTCCGGTCGTCTCGGTGGTGCCGAAATGTCACGTCGTGAGTCCTACCGTGAGGGTCGCGTGCCACTGCACACCCTCCGTGCCGACATTGACTATGGCTTCCGTGAGGCTCGTACCTCGACGGGCCGTATTGGTGTGAAGGTCTGGATCTACAAGGGCGACATCTTGCCCTACTCGATCAGCAACGAAGCCAAGATTGTTCGCGAAGCTGCCTTGGCCGCTGGCGACTCCGTGGCCACCGATGCTCCTACGCCCAGCGTGGTTCGTGCCGGTTCCGGCCGTCGCCGCGTGTCGGCTAGCGCGGAAGTTAACCCCGCCGCTGACGCCAGCGCCGGTGTTGCCCCCGCTGACTTGTTGGCTGCTTCCGACGAGGTCGAGAAGCGGATTTCTCAGGAAGAAGAGATCGAGCGTCGCACTGCTAGCGGTGCCGCCGAGACTCCTCACTTCCGTAAGGAGGTCGACTGATTATGTTGATGCCCCGTAAGGTCAAGCACCGTAAGCAACAGCGCGGTCGTATGACTGGTATGGCCAAGGGTGGCACCGAACTCAACTTCGGTGACTTTGGTATCCAGGCACTCGAAGCCGGTTGGATTACTGCTCGTCAAATTGAGTCGGCCCGTATTGCCATGACTCGTCACGTCAAGCGTGGTGGTCGTGTGTGGATCCGCGTCTTCCCTGACAAGCCCGTAACGCAAAAGCCCGCCGAAACCCGTATGGGTTCCGGAAAGGGAAACCCCGAATTCTGGGTTGCCGTCGTCAAGCCCGGTCGCGTGATGTTCGAGCTCGCCGGTGTGGACGAGCCATTGGCTCGTGCCGCCATGGAGCGCGCCATCCAGAAGCTGCCGATTAAGTGCAAGTTCGTCGTTCGTCCTGGTACGCACGGCACCCCGGAGGTAACGATCTAATGGCTAAGACCAAAGAACACGTAGCGGAGTTGAAGCTCCTCGGTGACGCCGAATTGATTCAGCGTCTCGCCGAGTCCCGCAAGGAACTCTTCAACCTCCGTTTCCAGTTGGCCACCGGCCAGTTGGACAACACTGCCCGCATGGGTGCAGTCAAGAAGGACATTGCCCGTCTCGCGACGTTCCTGCGTCAGCGCGAGATTGCCTTGGCCGAGGAAGGTAACTAATGACTGAAAACCTGACCAACGAAACGCGTATCAATACGCGCAAGGTTCGTGAAGGCATCGTCGTCTCCGACAAGATGAACGCCACCCTGGTGGTCGCCGTCGAAGAGCGCGTGTCGCACCCTAAGTACAGCAAGACCGTGAAGCGCACCAAGAAGCTCTACGCCCACGACGAGAAGAACGACGCCAAGATCGGCGACCGTGTTCGCGTGGAAGAGACTCGTCCCTTGAGCAAGCTCAAGCGCTGGCGTCTCATCGAGATTTTGGAGCGTGCCAAGTGATTCAGCAAGAATCCCGTCTCAGGGTGGCCGACAACTCCGGTGCGAAAGAGGTGCTCTGCATCCGCGTGCTGGGTGGTTCACGCCGCCGCTACGCCTCGATCGGTGACGTGTTTATCGCCACCGTGAAGGACGCTATTCCTGGTGCCAACGTGAAGAAGGGTGACGTAGTGCGCTGCGTCGTCGTTCGCGTCTCCAAGGAAAAGCGTCGTCCCGACGGTTCGTACATCAAGTTTGATGACAACGCCGCCGTGATTATCAACGACCAGCTCCAGCCTCGCGGTACCCGAATCTTCGGGCCCGTTGGCCGTGAGCTCCGCGACAAGAAGTTCATGCGAATCATTTCGCTGGCTCCGGAGGTTTTGTAATGAAGATCCGTAAGGGTGACGACATCGTCGTACTCGCCGGCAAGTTCCGCGGTGAGCGGGCCAAGGTGGAAGAGGCTCTGCCCGCTTCAGACCAGGTCATTCTCGACTCGCTGAACACTGTTAAGCGACACACCAAGCAGCAGGGTGCAACGCTCCAGGCTGGAATCATTGACAAGGCCATGCCGCTCCACGTGTCCAACATCGCGCTGTGGTGCGGTGGACACAAGGGCCCAGCAAAGGTTGGCTTTAAGACCGTCGACGACGTGAAGGTTCGCGTCTGCCGTAAGTGTGGGGAGGCTCTATGAGCACCATGCCGCGCCTAAAGGTGCGCTACAACGAAGAGATTCGCGCTCAGCTCAAGACTGAGCTCGAACTCCCAAACATCATGCAGGTTCCACGCCTGTCCAAGATCGTTATTAACGCCGGTGTGGGTCGTGCGACCCAGCAGGCCAGCTTGCTCGAAGGTGCCCAGCGCGACCTCGAGTTGCTGAGCGGTCAGAAGCCAATCGTGACCCGTGCGAAGAAGTCCATCGCGAGCTTCAAGCTCCGCGAAGAGCAGCCCATTGGCGCGAAGGTCACCCTCCGCGGCGACCGGGCCTGGGAGTTCCTCGACCGGTTGATCTCGGTGGCCATTCCTCGTATCCGTGACTTCCGTGGTTTGAGCGCTAAGTCGTTCGACGGCCGCGGTAACTACACGTTCGGTATCAACGACCAGTTGATTTTCCCCGAACTGGACTACGACAAGATCGACGCACCACGCGGTTTCGACATCACCATTGTGACGACCGCGATGACCGACGAGCAGGGCCGTGCGTTTTTGCGCGCTTACGGCTTTCCCTTCCGACAGGAGAATCGATAATGGCGAAGAAGTCGCTACGTATTAAGCAGCAGGCCACCCCGAAGTTTGCCGTGCGTGGTTACACGCGCTGCGAGCGCTGTGGTCGCCCACGCTCGGTGTACCGCAAGTTCGGCCTGTGCCGTATTTGCCTCCGTGTCATGGTTCACGCCGGTGAAATTCCCGGTGTGACTAAGGCCAGCTGGTAGAGGGGAGACGAACAATGACAATGACAGACCCCATCGCCGACATGTTGACTCGAATTCGTAACGCGAATTCAGCACAGTTCGACTCGGTGAAGATGCCCGGTTCAAAGCTCAAGGTCTCCTTGGCTCAAATCTTGGAGCGTGAGGGCTACATCGGTGGCTTCACGGTCACCACGAACGAAGGCAAGCCCGGCACCACACTCGAAGTTCGACTGAAGTACACGGTCGATCGTCGTCGCACCATCGTTGGACTGAAGCGTGTTTCTACGCCCGGTCTACGCATCTACAGGAAGAGCACCGAAATGCCCAAGGTTCTCGGAGGTGTCGGCGTCGCCGTTGTCTCTACGAGCCGTGGACTTATGACCGACCGAGAGGCACGCAAGCAGAAGCTCGGCGGCGAAGTCCTCTGTTACGTCTGGTAATCGACCGAAGGTATTGAGGAGAAATTTAGATGTCACGAATTGGTCGTAACCCAATCACTGTTCCATCGACCGTCACCATCGCGGTGTCGGGCGATGTTGTTCAGGTCAAGGGACCCAAGGGAACCATGGAGCGCACCTTGCCCGGCGGTATCACCGTTGCGCAAGAGGGCGACGTGTTAACCGTTGAGCGTTCTGACGACGAGCGCGATCACCGCGCTCTTCACGGACTTACCCGTACGTTGATCTCCAACATGGTTGTTGGTGTTACCGACGGTTGGGTCAAGGAACTGGAAATCATCGGCGTTGGTTACCGCGCTGCCGCGAAGAGCGAATCATCGCTCGAACTGGCACTCGGCTTTAGCCACCCCGTTATCTTCGATGCGCCGGCTGGCGTCACCTTCGAAGTCCCCGCCCCCACCCGCGTCATCATTAAGGGCTCGGACAAGGAAGTCGTCGGCCAAGTTGCCGCATCGATTCGTAAGATTCGCAAGCCCGAGCCCTACAAGGGCAAGGGTGTCCGGTACCTCGGTGAGAAGGTACTGCGCAAGGCTGGAAAGGCGGCTAAATAATGGCTCGCTCAACTCGAGAACTTCGTATTCGTCGACACCGTCGCGTTCGCAAGAACGTCACTGGTACGACCGAGCGCCCACGCGTTGCCGTGTCGCGAACCAACAAGCACATCTCGGCTCAGATCATCGACGACACCGTCGGTCGCACCCTTGCGGCCGCCAGTTCCGTCGAGGCTGTCTTCAAGGACGTCTCCGGTGGCAACATCGACGGCGCCAAGGCCGTTGCCAAGTCGCTAGCTGAGCGCGCCAAGGCCGCCGGCGTTACCACGGTGGTCTTTGACCGCGGTGGCTTTACTTACCACGGCCGCGTTGCGGCCTTCGCCGATGCCCTCCGCGAAGGAGGACTGGAGTTCTAATGACTGACCAGCAGCAACCCCAATACGAAGAGCGCACCATCAAGGTGAACCGCGTGGCCAAGGTGGTAAAGGGTGGACGTCGCTTCTCCTTCACCGCACTTATGGTCATCGGTGACGGCAACGGCAACGTTGGTCTCGGCTACGGCAAGGCCAAGGAAGCCGGTCTCGCCGTGCAGAAGGGCATCGAAGAAGCTCGTAAGAACATGTTCGAAGTGCCAATTGCCGGTACGACCGTTATCCACCCCGTGCTCGGTGAAGCCGGCGCCGGTCGCGTGCTCTTGAAGCCCGCAGCTCCCGGTACCGGTGTTATCGCCGGTGGTGCCGCCCGTGCCATTCTCGAAATGGCCGGAATCAAAGACGTCATCGCGAAGTCGCTCGGTTCGAGCAACGGCATCAACGTGGCCCACGCCACGATCGCCGGCTTGAAGAGCCTTCGTAAGCCCGAAGAGCTCGCCGAACTCCGCGGCAAGGCCATGGACCAAGTTGTTCCTGCCGGAACACTCCGTGCCTACCGTGAGCGTCAGCGCGATCAAGACCTCTTTAAGACTGAGGAGAAGTAACCATGACTGACATCAAGGTCACTCAAATTCGTTCGTCCATCGGCACCAAGCCCAAGCACCGTGGAACCCTCCGCGCCCTGGGCCTGCGCAAGCTCGGTCAGAGCAACGTGCTGCCGGACCGTCCTGAGATTCGCGGCATGATTGCTCGCGTTCCTCACCTCGTGAAAGTAGAAGAGGCTTAATCATGAAGTTGCACGACCTCCAACCATCAAAGGGTTCAACCCACCGCAAGAAGATCGTCGGTCGTGGTATCGCTGGTAAGGGTGGAAAGACCGCCGGCCGTGGTACCAAGGGTCAGAAGGCTCGTCGCCAGATTCCTGCCGGTTTCGAAGGTGGACAGCTCCCGCTGCTGCAGCGTATCCCCAAGCTCAAGGGGTTTACTAACCCCTTCCGCGTGGAGTACACCCCCGTCAACCTCGACGCCTTGACCCGTCTCGGCATTACCGATGTCACCCCTGAGGTCCTCGTGGCCAATGGTTTGGCCGGCAAGGGTGAGTTCGTCAAGATTCTCGGCCGTGGTGAACTTGGCCTCAAGATCAACGTCTCGGCGCACAAGTTCTCGGCCACGGCTAAGACGGCCATCGAGGCTGCAGGCGGTTCGACTACTGAACTGCCACTGCCGTTCGCTGTTCGTCCGCCAGCTGCCGGTAACCAGCACCAGAACCGCTAAGGACTAACCCGTGCTCGCCCGTCTTGCGAACATCTTCCGCGTCCCGGATCTTCGGAACAAGGTCCTCTTTACGTTGGCCGTTGTTACGTTGTACCAACTCGGCTCGTACCTGCCGGTACCGGGCGTTAGTTGGAGCCAGGTGCAGTTGCTGCAAGAAAAGGCCGGCGCCTCGGGTGCTCTCGGTTTCTTGAATCTCTTCTCGGGTGGCGCACTAACCCGTCTCGCCATCTTTGGTCTCGGTGTTATGCCCTACATCACGAGTTCTATCGTGGTGCAGTTGCTGACCACGGTTATTCCGAAGTTGACGCAGTGGCGCGACGAGGGTGCCTCCGGCCAAAAGAAGATCACGCAGGCCACTCGCTACTTGACGATTGCCTTGGCGTTGCTGCAGTCGACCGGTTTGATCTACGCCTTCCACGGCCACACCGCCGGTCTGCTCGGTTTTGACATTGACTTGATTCCGAAGTTCACCTTCTGGCTCGGCCTCTTTATGGTGCTGGCCTTGACGGCCGGAACGGCCTTCGTGATGTGGTTGGCCGAGCTCGTGACCCAGCGCGGCATTGGTCAAGGAATGTCCATCTTGATTTTCTCGTCAGTAGTTTCCGGACTACCGAGTGGTGGCCGTTCGGTCTACGCCCAAGGTGGACCCATCAAGTTCGCCGTCATCGTGAGTATTTCGATTGCTCTGCTCGTCGTCATTATCTTCATCGACCAAGGGCAGCGTCGCATCCCCGTGACCTTCGCCAAGCGCGTCGTCGGTCGCAAGATGATGGGTGGCAATTCGACCTACATTCCGCTGAAGGTCAACCAGTCCGGTGTTATCCCAATTATCTTTGCGAGTTCGGTCCTCTACTTGCCCCTGCTCTTGAGCAACATCATTCCGAACGTCGCCTTCCAGAGCTTCGTCAGCAAGTCCTTCACGCCAACGTCGATCCTCTATATCGTGACGTACTTCTTCTTGATCTTGGGCTTCACCTTCTTCTACGTGAACATTGCCTTTGAGCCCCACCAGCAGGCGGACCAGCTTCGCCAGCAGGGTGGATTCGTTCCTGGCATTCGTCCCGGTCTGCCTACCGAGAAGTTCTTCGCGAAGTTGCTCAACCGCATCACGGTGGTTGGCGCTCTCTTCCTCGCGGCCGTTGCCGTAGTGCCCAGTTTGTTAATGGCCGTGTGGCACATCAACAAGTTCCCCTTCTATGGAACGACCCTTTTGATCGCCGTAGGTGTTGCCCTCGAAACGATGCGCCAAATCGACAGCCAGTTGATGATGCGCAACTACGAAGGCTTCCTTAAGTAGGAGGGTGACAGTGGCCCCTCGTCTCATCGTGGTGCTGCTCGGGAAGCAGGGTGCCGGTAAGGGCACCCAGTGCACTTCCTTGAGTGAGCAATACAACATTCCGCACGTCTCGACGGGCGACATTCTTCGTGCCGCCGTCCGTGAAGGAACGCCCCTCGGTCTGCAGGTGAAGTCAGTTCTCGACGCCGGAGACCTGGTATCGGATGATCTCGTCGTAGCTCTCGTCAAGGAGCGCTTCGCCCAGCCCGACGCCCAACGGGGCGCGTTGCTCGACGGCTTTCCGCGCACGATTGGCCAGGCTACGGCACTGGACGCCATGTTGGCCGACGAGCCCGTCTCGATCTGTATCAACTTGGATGTTCCGACCGCCCTGGTCGTGGAGCGACTGAGTCGCCGCCGCGTCTGCCAAGAGTGCGGCGCAATCTATCGAGCCGACGAGCCGGCCGGCGCCAGCGGCACGTGCGAAAAGTGTGGCGGTGATGTAATTCAGCGGGCCGACGATCAGCCCGAAGCGATTCAGCAGCGCCTCGATGCGTACGAACGCGACACCGCGCCACTCCTCGATTACTACGCCGCTAAGGATCTCGTCGTTTCGGTCGATGGCAGTCAAACGGTGGAAGCGGTTGGCGCCGCCGTCTCGAAGGCCTTGGCCGGACGAGGGTTGGTGTGAGGCGTTCCTCGGCCGAGCTGGACAAGATGCGCAAGGCCGGCAAAGTGGTCGCTGAGATGCACGAAAAGACTCGAGCCGCAATTCGCCCCGGTGTCACCACTGCCTTCCTTAATGAAGTCGCGGCCGCCGTCATTGAAAAGCGTGGCGCTCGTTCGAACTTTCTCGGATACCACGGTTTTCCGGCCGTGATCTGCACCAGCCCGAACGACATGATCGTTCACGGCATTCCCGGTTCGTATGTTCTGCAAGAGGGCGACATCATCTCGATTGACTGTGGCGCCATTGTTGAGGGCTACCACGGTGACGCGGCTTACACGGCCGGTGTCGGTGAGATCAGCAAAGAGGCCCAGCGTCTCTTGGATGTGACTGAGCGTTCGCTCTGGGCCGGCATCGAACAGATGGTCATTGGCAATCGCCTCAATGAAATTGGTCGGGCCGTAGAGAAGGTGGCCCTGGCCGCTAACTTCGGCATTGTCCGCGAGTATGTCGGTCACGCCATCGGGACCGCCATGCACGAGAGTCCCCAGGTGCCGAACTACTGGCCCGGTGTTGGTGGCCCCACGCTGAAGCAGGGCATGGTCTTTGCGGTCGAGCCGATGATCAACATCGGCGGCGAAGAGACCTACACCCTCGATGACGGGTGGAGTGTTTTGACGACCGACGGATCGCTCTCGGCCCACTTCGAACACACCATCGCGATTACCGAAAACGGTCCCGAAGTCTTTACGTTGGCCTAAGCGCGACGGCTACTTCGAAGTGTCGCGGTACTGCTGTTCTTGTTGGAGATGCTTCTGTCCGTAGAGGGCGGCCTCGGTGCGCCGTTGAAAACCCAATTTGGCCAAGAGATTTGAAACGTAATTCTTGATGGTCTTCTCGGCCAAGAACATCACCGCGGCAATCTCACGATTAGTGAGTCCCTCGGTGAGTAGCTCGAGAATACGTAGTTCTTGAGCGCTGAGGCGCTCAATGAGTTCCAACTCCTTGGTGCGTCGCATCATTCGCGCCCGAGCCCGCTCTACGGTGTCAGGGTCAAAGAGTGAATCGCCGGTCGCGACCTTGTGAATGGCCGCCACCAGATCGTTACTTCGAACATCCTTGAGGACGTAGCCCCTCGCGCCGGCTGTTAGAGCTGCATCGAAGGCCTCATCGTCCGCAAAGGAGGTGAGCATGAGGCAGTTCAGCTCCGGCTTGATGTCGCGAAGTTCACGACATAGTTCGACGCCGCTGCCGTCCGGGAGGCGGACGTCCAGCACGGCCACGTCGACTTGGTTCGCGATCGTGGCAAAGAGTGATAGGGCAGAATCGAAGTCGCCGGCGTCACCCACCACGGACAGATCTTCGGAGGTCTCGAGAAGAGCGGCGAGACCTCGCCGAACTATTTCGTGATCGTCAACGAGAAAAATTCGAATCATGTAGAGAGGTTCCTTGCTCGCCATGTGGCAACGGTGCCACCTTTAGTTCCGGGTGATACCGCAAAATCACCACCGAGCGCTTCGGCCCGCATCGATAGATTGTGCACTCCATTACCTGCAGTCGCCGTCGTGACCCCACCGCCATTGTCTTCGACGCGCATCTCCAACGTGCCGTTAGCGAGAGCCAGGTGGACGAGGGCGCGATCGGCGTGAGCGTGGCGGACAACGTTGCTTAAGAGTTCGCGAAGCGACGTGATGATCTGCTCGCCACTTTGTGGTCCAACGGCACTGTCGAGTGGTCCATCGAACAAGACGTCCACGTGAAGTCCGGCCGCTGAGGGAAGTTCGTCGATGGTGCGCAGGATCTCGTTACGAAGCGAGTGGCTTTCGACAGTCGGGCGGTGAGTGATCTCAAAGATCGTGGTGCGAATACGGCGTACCGTGTCGTCGAGATCATCGAGGGCTTCATTGATCTGCTTCGTAACGTCGTCGGGGAGTGATTTCGTCAGTGCCGATTGGAGCGAGAGACCGACTGCAAAGAGTCGCTGAATTACCGTGTCGTGCAGATCGCGGGCCATTCGTTCGCGCTCGTGGACGAGGGTCAAGCCCCGGATGCGAGCTCGCTGATTGGCCTGGTCGATAACCAACCCGGCCGCCCGTCCGAGGGTCTCGATGAGACCTTCGTCCTCCGCCGTGAACTGACCCGCCAACTTGTTGGTGAGGTAGAGATTGCCAAAGACGGTGCCATCGCTGGTGCGCACGGGGCTGCCCAGAAAGTTGTGCATCGGGGGATGGTTCGGCGGGAGTGCGGAGAGCTTCTCAGTCGACATGGCGTCGACGCGGATGCTGGTGCCGGCTTGGATGACCTCGCCGAGGAGACCTCGACCCACGGGGAGGTCCCCGATGGCGTGGCGCTGGGCATCGTCGACTCCAAAGGTGATGAACTCGGCAATGTGTTGCCCGGAGGCATCGAGAACGCCCATTGCCCCGTATTGGGCACCGACCAAGTCACAGGCACTCCGGACGAGATGCCTGAGGAGCGTGTCCAGGTCGGCATCGGACTCAATCAGCATCATGGCCGAAATGAGAGATTGGAGCCGCTCGGGATTTTGGACGTGGTGGTACGGCACGCCCTCATGCTCTCACTCGGGGGCTAGTGCGGGGGACGGGGGAAAGACCAGATCGTCTGGTCGCCGGCCACGACGGTGAGTGGGAGGGCAATAAGACGAGCCCCATTGTCGAGATAGGGGAGGAGCGGGTGGCCGACGGGGAGCGATTCGTCGGGGGACTGGGGGTCAAAAACCGACCCCACCCCGGCGGTCGTCACGGTCCAGGTCACCCCGGAGTCCTCCAGACCGTCAATATTCAAGGTCAGGACCTCGTGGCGCTCGGCGGCCTCCCAGACGGCCGCTTCGTCAGTCGCCACGAACAGGATTTCGCCCACCACCATCAGGGGAACTGGTCGGGAGGCGGGAAGGCAGCGGACCGAAATTAGAAGTCTGGCCCATCGGGCCCGGCTCAGGCGGTCACGGCACTCCTCGGCCGAGAGGGCTTCGCGCTGGATTATGCCGTTGAACCGAAAGGTCACGAAGCCACTATCGCCGCTTTCTGGTGGCCGGCAGTAGGGCCAATGGTCTCAAATTTCCTATTTTGGGGAAAATCCCGTAAACTAACCAGTTCCCACACGACGGAGCCCTCGGGCAATGTCGAGAGGTCCGACTCGGCACCATCTATGCCATCTCGGGAGGCCCCCACGCCCTCCGGATCGACCTCAGCATTTGTCGAAATTTGGCGGTGTTCGAAAGTTGGGTAAGATGTCAAGCCGACCTTTAATGGGCAACCATTGAGGTCACCCTCTGCGCGTTCCAAACGTGCGGAGGTAGTAATACCGCAACAAGGAGAAGGAACCTGACGAAGCAAAAGGAAGATGCGTTCACCGTTGAGGGAACCGTGGTGGAAGCCCGGCCTAACGCGATGTTCGAAGTCAAGCTGGAGAATGGATTTACCGTGCTCGCGATGAGCTCGGGACGGATGCGCCAAAATCGCATTCGAATTCTCCCCGGCGACAAGGTCCAAGTCGAGATCACGCCGTACGACATGACTCGTGGCCGCATCACCTACCGCTACAAATAATTCAGGTTCGAGAGTCGAGAAAGAAACAGCATGAAGGTTCGCGCAAGCGTTAAGACAATGTGTGAGAAGTGCAAGGTCATTCGTCGTTCAGGTCACGTCCGCGTGATTTGCGAGAACCCTCGTCACAAGCAGCGCCAGGGCTAGGAGAGAACAGACATGGCCCGTATTTCCGGAGTTGACATCCCCCGCGACAAGCGAACGGTGATTTCATTGACCTACATCTTTGGCATTGGTCCGACCAAGTCCAAAGAGATCTGTGCCTCTACAGGCATTGATGAATCGATTCGCGTGAAGGACCTCAGCGAAGCTGACGTCAACAAGATTCGTGCTTACATCGACCAGAACCTCACCGTCGAAGGTGACCTGCGTCGTGATGTGGCTCAAGACATTAAGCGCAAGATGGAGATCAACTGCTTGCAGGGAATCCGTCACCGCAAGGGCCTGCCGGTCCGCGGTCAGCGCACGCGTACCAACGCCCGTACTCGTAAGGGACCGAAGCGCACCGTCGCCGGTAAGAAGAAGGTGAAGAAGTAATGGCTAAGCCAGTTGCTCGCAAGGTTCGTAAGAAGGAGCGCAAGAACGTCGCCTACGGCGTCGCGCACATTAAGAGCTCCTTCAACAACACAATCGTGTCCATCACTGACCCGGAAGGCAACGTTTTGTCGTGGGCTTCCTCCGGTCAGGTCGGCTTCAAGGGTTCGCGTAAGTCGACTCCCTTTGCCGCTCAGCTCGCCGCGGAGAAGTGCGCCAAGGCAGCGATTGAACACGGCGTTAAGAAGGTTGATGTTCTTGTTCGCGGTCCGGGTTCCGGTCGCGAAACGGCGATCCGCTCGATCGCCGCGGCCGGTATTGAAGTACAGGCCATCAAGGACGTCACCCCACTACCCCACAATGGATGTCGCCCTAAGAAGCGTCGTCGAGGCTAAGGAACAACATGGCTCGTTACACCGGACCCGTTTGCCGACTCTGTCGTCGTGAGCGCACCAAGCTCTTCTTGAAGGGTGAACGCTGCATGACGCAGAAGTGCCCCATGTCGGAGAACACAGATCGTCAGATTCGTACTTTCCCCCCAGGTCAGCACGGCGCCAGCCGTCAGCGCCAGGGCTCGGAGTACCTCACCCAGCTGCGAGAAAAGCAGAAGGCCCGTCGTATCTACGGCGTGCTCGAAGCCCAGTTCCGCAACCTCTACGAAGAGGCCAGCCGTCGCCCCGGTATGACCGGTACGAACTTGCTGCAGTTCTTGGAACTTCGCCTTGACAACGTCGCCTACCGCGCCGGTTGGGGTGCTAGCCGTTCACAGGCTCGCCAGTTCGTCCGCCACGGTCACGTGACGGTCAACGGCAAGCGCGTGACCATCCCTTCGTACCGCGTTCGCCCCGGCGAAGTTGTGGCGCTGAAGGACAAGACTCGGACCAACTTGAACGTGACACGTAACCGTGACGCGTTGGACCGTACCGTGCCAGGTTGGCTCGAGACTGGTGACAACGGCTTTTCCGTCACCGTTCGTGCCATCCCTCAGCGTGAGCAGATTGACGAGCAGCTCCACGAGCAGCTCATCGTCGAGCTCTACTCGAAGTAGTCATTTTCTTTATTAGTACCACCAGCAATACGAAGCGAGGAACCACATGCTGATCATTCAGCGTCCAACCATTGAGCCCGTCGGTGAAGCCGATGGCAATAGCCAGTCGTTCCGAATCGGGCCACTTGACCCCGGTTTCGGTCACACGCTGGGTAACTCCCTGCGCCGTACGCTGCTGAGCTCCATCCCGGGTGCTGCGGCTACTCGCGTGAAGTTCAGCAACGCCGTGGCCCTGCACGAGTTCGGCACCATCGAAGGCGTTAAGGAAGACGTCCTCGACATCTGCTTGAACTTGAAGGACCTCGTTGTCAGTGTCGAGAGCGACGAGCCCGTCATCATCACGCTGGAGAAGAGTGGAGAGGGTGCCGCTACGGCTGCCGACCTCAAGCTCACCTCCGACGTTGCGGTGTTGAACTCAGACCTCGTGATCGCCAACTTGACGAGCGCCAAGGCCTCGCTGTCGTTCGAACTGCGCGTTGAGCGTGGCAAGGGCTACGTCGGCGCCGAAGGTAACAAGTCCGGTATGGGCATCGACGAGATTCCTCTCGACGCCATCTTCTCGCCCGTGCGTCGCGTGAGCTTCGAAGTAGAGCCAGTTCGTGTTGACCTGGCCAAGGACTTCGACAGCCTCATCATCGCCATCGAGACCGACGGTTCCATCGCACCTTCCGAGGCTCTGTCTTCGGCCGGTAAGACGCTCGAATCTTTGGTTGAGTTGATCGCCACCTTCGACGAGGCCGTTCCGGCTCTCCAGTTGGGTGACGTCAGTGCCGCTACGGCCGCTGCTTCAGAACTCGACATCAACATCGAGGCCCTGGGTCTCGGTGAGCGTGCTCGCAACTGCTTGAAGCGTGCCGGTATTAACACCGTCGCACAGCTGACCAACGCCACTGAGCGTGACCTGATGGCTATCACCAACTTCGGCGAGACTTCGCTGAAGGATGTCAACGAGCGTCTGGCCGAGCGTGGCCTGGCTCTGAAGTTGGAGTTCTAGTCATGCGCGGAACTCCAAAGCGCAGTCACCGTTTCGGTGGTGACGCCGCTCACCAGAAGGCCATGATGGGCAACCTCGTCGCATCGATGATCGCTGCTGAAGGCATCGTGACGACGGAAGCCAAGGCGAAGGCCTTGCGTCCGATCGTTGAGAAAGTTGTCACCGCCGCTAAGAACTCGCCCGAGGGCTCGGTCCACGCGCACCGTCGCATCGTTGGTTTCATCCGCGACAAGGACATGACGCACAAGCTCTTCACGGAGATTGCTCCCCGGTACGCCACGCGTCCCGGTGGCTACACCCGTATCTTGAAGCTTGGGCCGCGTCCGGGCGACAATGCTCCGATGGCGCGCATTGAGTTCGTTTGATGTAACCAACGCCACCCAGCGGTGGCGTATTGACCTCGCCTATGACGGCCGAGGTCTCCATGGATTTGCTGAACAGCCCGGTCACCAAACGGTGATCGGGCTGCTTCGTGAAACGCTGACTCGCACGCTTCGGCTGCTCGCCCCGCCCCAGATCATTGGGGCCGGCCGGACCGACGCCGGGGTGCACGCCTTCGCACAAGTGATTCACGTCGATCTGCCCCCGCGGCTCTTTCCCGATGAGCGAGGCGAACCAACCGAGCGGTTAATTCGCAGCCTCAATATGCAGCTGGCCGGTCGGGTGCGAATTCTCAAGGTCCAACCCGTGAGTAAGGAGTTCCACGCCCGGTACTCGGCCCAGTGGCGGGCCTATCGGTACCTCGTGGTGGAGAGCGAGGGCCCAGCGCTCGACCTCACCGCCCATCTGGCTTGGGTGACGCACGGTCCCATTGACCTGGACCTCTTGAACCGGGCCGCCGAGCTGGTCGTCGGGACGCACGATTTCCGGTCCTTTTGCCGCCGAGCCCCGGGTACCACGCTGAGCGATCCTCTGACGCGAAACGTCTCTGAGGCGAGGTGGCGCCACGTCCCCGACGAGCTGGGAATTCATCCCTCCGGCGCGCCCGTGCTCCGGCTTGATATTCGAGCCAACGCCTTCTGCCACCAGATGGTCCGGAGTTTGACCGGGGTGATGGTTGGCATTGGCCAGGGGAAAATCCCAATTTCACTACTGTCTGAGCGATTTGAGAGTGGCGATCGCGACGGTCTGCCCACGCCCGCGCCGGCCGGTGGGCTGGCCCTGATTGGGGTTGGCTACGACGAATTTGCCGGGGGACCCTCCGGCTTTGTAGGCTAGGTAGTCCGCTGCGGAGCCCCGTGGCAATTTTTGACGCGAAACAAGGAAATAAAGTGCGCACGTATTCACCCAAGGAGTCCGAGATCACTCGGAGCTGGCACGTCATCGATGCCGAAGGTCTTGTTCTCGGTCGTCTCTCAACGGAAGTTGCCCGCCTCTTGCGCGGCAAGCACCGTCCCTACTTCACGCCTCACCTCGACACTGGTGACTTCGTCGTTATCGTCAACGCCGACAAGATCAAGTTGAGTTCCGACAAGGCCGACAAGAAGTTCGTCTACCGTCACTCCGGCTACCCAGGTGGTATTCGCAAGACGCGGTGGAGCGAGTTGCTCGCTAACAACCCAGTGAAGTTGGTCTTTGACTCCATCAAGGGCATGGTTCCTCACACCCGTTTGGGCAGTGCACAGATGAGCAAGTTGTTCGTCTACGCCGGACCTACTCACCCCCACGCTGCGCAGCAGCCTGTTCCATTCGACACCTCGGCCATCCGCCGCGGTTAAGGAGATATTCGTCGTGACTACTGAGACCACCACCACTACTGGCCGTCGTAAGGAAGCAACCGCCCGTGTGCGCTTGCGTCCCGGCACCGGCACCATCACGATCAACGGTCGTGCCTTGGACAACTACTTCACCTCCGCAACGCACCGTCAGATGTTGACGCAGCCGTTGCGTGACACCAACACCGAAGTTCTCTACGACGTAGACGCCACCATCGATGGCGGCGGTGTGGCCGGTCAGGCTGGTGCCTTGCGCCACGGTATTGCTCGCGCCCTCGTGGAAGTTAACGAAGAGCTTCGCGGAACCCTCAAGAAGGCCGGCCTCCTCACGCGTGACTCACGTAAGAAGGAAAGCAAGAAGTACGGTCTCAAGAAGGCCCGTAAGGCTCCTCAGTACTCGAAGCGTTAAGCCAATGTCCGTGCAATTTGGCACGGACGGTATTCGCGGTGTTGCGGGTACCGACATCACTGTCGAACTCGCGTACCGCTTAGGTCGTGCTGTTGCTTCCGTTTTTGGGCTCACCACGGTCGTCGGTTACGACACTCGTGAAAGCTCCTCTTCACTGGCGGCGGCCGTTCTCCAGGGATTAGTTGATGGCGGCGTCACGCCACTCAATCTCGGTGTGATCACAACACCCGGAGTCGCCGTCTTGGCCGAACACGTCGATGGAGTGGGCATCGTTATCTCGGCCTCCCACAATCCCTTTTCGGACAACGGTCTGAAGGTCTTTGGACGCGGCGGCACCAAGCTAGATCACGACACCGAAGCGGCCGTGCAGTTGGCTCTCGCGAGTGCGCCATCGTCGGATGGCCCCTACAGCGAGTTCCCCGTCGATCAGACCGCTCGAGCTACCTACCTGAATCGCCTCCGGGCCTCACGTAGTGCTACATCACTCGAGGGTCTGCACATTGTGTTGGACTGCGCTAACGGTGCGGCCTCGCCACTCGCGCGCGAACTATTTACGTCGCTAGGTGCCACTGTGGATGTGATTCACGACACTCCCGATGGCCGCAACATCAATACCGACTGTGGCTCGACGCACCCCGAAGATCTCCAGGCGGCCGTGGTGCGCCTCGGTGCCGATTTTGGTCTGGCCTTTGATGGTGATGCCGACCGCTTGGTCGCCGTCGACGAAGCCGGCATTCGCCGCGATGGTGATGACCTCATGGTGCTCTTCGCCCTCGATCTGCACGCGCGCCACGAAGTTGAGACCCTCGTTATTACTTCGATGAGTAATCTCGGGCTCCGCCAGGCACTGCAGTCGGCCGGTATCGCGATGCTCGAAACTGACGTCGGCGACCGCAACGTCTTAATCGCTCTGGAGGAACACAACCTGCCCTTCGGGGGCGAGCAGTCGGGACATTTGATCTTTCGCCAGGAACTGTCGACGGGTGACGGCATGCTGTCTGGTCTCCACGTGGCCGAACTCGTGAAGCGTGCCGGACCGCTCGGTGCGCTCTGTGACCGGTCGTGGGAACGAGCACCGCAGTTCCTGCTCAATATTCCCCGCGAGAGCTACGACGAGCGTGCTGTCGTCAGCACCATTGAACGAATCTGCGCCGAACAGGGAGTCAGTAGCGAAGACCTGCGCATTGTGATTCGCCCTTCGGGGACCGAACCAGTCGTGCGGGTCATGGTGGAGTCCACCAACGGGGGCCTCGTCGGGACACTCGAAGCCGCTCTTCGGAGTGAATTTCTCTAATCAGTTTTAAAAATCACCGGTCGGTAGACTGACCACCATGTGCGGCATCATCGGTGTCGTGGGAGCACAAGATGCTCTTCCGATTCTTTTAGAGGGACTTGAACGTCTCGAATATCGCGGCTACGACTCGGCCGGCGTCGCTTTGGTCAACGCGGGCGTCACATGGCGAGCCCGTGCGGCCGCCGGAACGGAATCGGTGGCCTCGCTCGTCGCCAACTGCGACTCGGCCCCGGCCCACAGCCCGGCCGGTATTGGCCACACCCGTTGGGCCACCCACGGTGCCCCGGGCGAAGCCAACGCTCACCCCCACATGGACTGTGCCGGTTCGATTGCTCTGATTCACAACGGCATCATCGAGAACCATCAGGAACTTGGCGCTCAGCTTCGCGAACGGGGCCACGTCTTTACCTCGGCCACCGACACTGAGGTCCTGGCTCACCGCATTGAAGAGTGGCGCAAGAGCGGGCTTGATCTCCTGGAGTCGGTTCGGGCCACCCTGAACGAGGTGCGCGGAGCCTTCGCGCTCGCCGTGATGGACAGCGACGAACCCGACGTGATTATTGCGGCTCGTCGTATTTCGCCACTGATTGTCGGCACGTCCGACGGCATGACGTTGCTGGCCTCCGACGTACCGGCCATTTTGGATCGGGCCGACCGCTTCTTTGTGGTCGATGACGACCAACTCGTGCGTTTAACGCCGAGTGGCTACACCGTTACCGACCTGGCGGGCAATCCCGACGAGCTCCGTGAGCTCGACGTTGATTGGGACCTCGAAACGGCCCAAAAAGGTGGCTACGACGACTTCATGACCAAGGAGATCAACGAGCAGCCCGACGCCGTGCGGGCCACTCTGTTGGACCGGGTCGACGAACAGGGCCGCATCAAGTTTGACGAACTGCGACTCACTGACGACCAACTGCGCGACGCCGCCAAGGTCGTCTTGGTGGCCTGTGGTTCGAGTTTCCACGCGGCCATGGTGGCCAAGTACGCCATTGAGCGTTGGGCCCGCGTGTCCGTGGAAGTCGACATCGCTTCGGAGTTCCGCTATCGCGACCCCGTCGTGGACGGCACCACCTTGGTGATTGGTGTTTCGCAGAGTGGTGAAACAATCGACACGATTCAGGCCCTCCGGGAAGCGAAGTCTCGGGGCGCAATGGTCGTGGCCGTTTCCAACGTGGTCGACTCCTCCATGGCCCGCGAAGCCGACGCCGTGCTCTACACCCGTGCCGGACTCGAAGTCTGCGTAGCTTCCACGAAGGCCGTCCTGGCCCAGATCGCCGCTTTGGAACTCCTGGCCTTGCAACTTGCTCAAGTCCGTGGCACCTTGAGCGACGGCGAGGTGGCTATTTTGCTCCAGCAGCTTCAAGCCACACCGGAACTGGTGCGCACCACAATTGAGCGTGACGCGATCGTGGCCGCCGCCGCTCAGCAACTCAGCAGTGCGCGTGATTTCTTCTTCTTGGGTCGTAACGTCGGCTTCCCCGTAGCCCTCGAAGGGGCCCTCAAACTCAAAGAGATCTCCTACCTCCACGCCGAGGGCTATCCGGCCGGTGAACTCAAGCACGGTCCCTTGGCGCTCATCGAGCCCGGTGTCGTGGTCGTGGCGATTGCCACCGATGGAGTCCTGCTCGAAAAGCTGCTCGCCAACATCGCCGAAGTGAAGAGCCGTGGCGCCACGGTTGTCGCACTCTGCGTGGACGGCGATGAGATGGTGCCCGCGGTGGCCGACTTCGTACTTCGCGTTCCGGCCACCAACTCACTGCTCTCGCCCATTGTGGACATTGTCGTTCTCCAACAGTTCGCCTATCACCTGGCCCGTGGACGTGGGCTCAACGTTGACCGTCCCCGCAACTTGGCCAAGACGGTCACCGTCGAATGAGTGACGTCGTCGGCGTCGGGATTGATCTCGTCGACGTCGAGCGATTCGGGGCCACCATTATTCGTCGACCCTCGTTGGTCAATCGACTCTTCACCCCGCAAGAGATTCGTGACGCCGCTGGTCGGCCCGAACGTTTGGCGGCGCGCTTCGCGGCCAAAGAGGCCACTCTCAAGGTGATGGGCTGCGGGATAGGCGCCGCTCCCTTTTCGGCCATAGAAGTTGAACGGGATGAATCCGGCGCGCCGTCCCTCCTCCTCCACGGCCGTGCGGCCGAGTTGGCCCGGGAACGTTCCATTACTCAGTGGCAGCTCTCATTGACCCACACCCATCGCACGGCGGCCGCGGTGGCGCTCGGCTTCACTGCACGCTCCGACAGTGAACTTGTTTCGCCCCAGACCATGAATGACGCCCTAGGTCAAGTTCTGCGAGAGTTAGACCATGGCAATTGAAGGAACCCGTCGCCCCGCGTGGGCCGAGATTGACTTAATGGCGATGCGCCACAACGTTACGACGTTGCGCCACCTCATCGCTCCAGCCCAACTCTGCGGTGTCGTGAAGGCCAACGGGTACGGACACGGAGCCCTCTTTGCCGCTCGGGCCCTGTTGGACGCCGGCGTCGCCGGCTTGGCCGTGGCCATCGTGGATGAAGGTGTCGAACTTCGCGATGGTGGCATCACAGAACCAATTCTCTTGCTGGCCGAGGCGCCCGCCGAATCTCTCGCCGATGCCCTTGACGCCAAGCTCACCCTCACGGTGGGATCGCTGGACGGGGCTCACGCCGCCGTCACCGCCGCGCAAGAAGCCGGTGGCCTCACGCCAGTGCACGTCAAGGTCGACACCGGTATGCACCGCATGGGCGTGGTGCTCGATGACCTGGGCGCCGTCCTCGACGTTCTGCACGCCTCGCCGAACATTGTCATTGAGGGCATGTACTCACACTTCGCGGTCGCTGATTCGGACCTCGTTGAAGACCGCGAGTACTGCGAAGCGCAGATGGCCCGTTTTGAAAAGGCGCTGGCCATCGCGGCCGACAAGGGCATCAACCCACCACTGACGCACCTCGCCAACTCGGCCGCCGCGATTGCGCTGCCGGCCGCTCGACGTTCCATGGTCCGCGTGGGACTCGCCGCCTACGGCTATCTGCCACACCCCTCGATGGAGGCCCTCTTGGCCGAACAGGGTTTTCGACTACGTCCGGCCCTTTCGCTGCATGCTCGAGTGACGGCTATCCGCCAACTCGATGCCGGTGATCGCCCCAGCTACGGTCGCCGACGGGCGCTGCCTCAAGCGGCCACGGTCGCGACCGTGCCCTTCGGCTACGCCGATGGCTATCCCCGCCGCTTCTTTGACGCCGGGGCCGAAGTCCTTATCAACGGCATTCGCCACCCCTTGGCCGGTTCGGTCACGATGGATCAGCTCGTGGTCGACTGCGTCGGCGGCGAGGTCCGCGTGGGTGATGACGTGGTACTGCTCGGAACACAGGGTGACCAAACGATTTCGGCCGACGAGTGGGCCGCCTGGGGTGGAACCATTACGTGGGAAATCCTCTGCGGCATTGGTGCCCGAGTACCCCGTATTTCGCGTCACTAATTCATGGATATCCACAGCGCCAACGAGTGCACGCGCTGCGCCCTTTCGAAGACCCGCACCACAGTGGTCTTTGGCTCCGGTTCTCTCGACGCCGCGCTCATCGTGATCGGCGAGGCCCCGGGCAAGAGTGAGGACGAAGGTGGCGCTCCCTTTATTGGTCGAAGCGGCCAACTTCTCTTCTCGTTGATTGCCGAGGAACTGACGATGTCGCGCGAGGACTGCTACGTCACCAACGTGGTCAAGTGTCGTCCACCGGAGAATCGAACACCCCTCGCGCCCGAGATTGCGGCCTGCGCCCCGTGGCTGGAGGCCCAGCGGACCATGTGGTCGGGGAAAGTAGTCCTCACGTTGGGCTTGACGGCGGCCCGGGCCATGACTGGTTCGAAGGCCTCCATGAAGGATCTCCACGGGGTGCCCGTAGTGCGCGAGCACCTCACCATTGTGCCGACCTACCACCCGGCCGCAGCGCTGCGCCAAGGACCTAGCGTGGTG
>CALAYR010000137.1 GCA_937894805.1 uncultured Acidimicrobiaceae bacterium
ACGGTCGCACTGCTCGGAGTCGTGGCCTGGAAGTTCTCATTGCGGGCGCCGGCGGCGCCGCCCACTTGCCCGGCATGTTGGCCGCGGTGACGACGTTGCCGGTGATTGGCGTGCCCGTGGAGCTCGCCCGCCTCGACGGCCTCGACTCACTGCTCTCAATTGTGCAGATGCCTCGCGGTGTTCCCGTGGACACCGCGGCTATCAACGGCGCCACCAACGCCGCCCTCCTGGCCGCTCGCATTCTCGGCCTAGCCGACGAACGAATCGCCGGCGAACTGGAGCAGTATCGCCTGGAACTCATTAGCCAGGCGCAGACCCAAGATCGAGAACTGCCACGCTCGTGAGTGAGACCCTCGAGCGCCTCGGGGTCAGCACCTCACGCGCACTGCTCGTTACCGCGTCAGATGCCGGCCTCACGTACGGCGTGAACGAAGGCGTTCGACAAGCCTTGACGGCCGGATTCGTAACCGACGCATCCCTACTTGTGACGGGCCCGTTCGCCCGTGAGGCCGTAGCGCGACTCGGTGGCAACCTCGGCGTTCAGTTAGCCCTCAGCGCCGAACACGAACTACTCGAGATGCGCCCCGTCACCTACTCACCGTCGCTCTTTGGCGGACGAGGAGGCTTTCCGCTTGACGCCAATGACGCATCCGAGCACGCCGACCCCGATGAAGTCCACCGCGAGTTCCGCGCCCAAATCGAGCGAGCCCGGATGCTCGGTGTCGACCCCACGTTCCTGGCCAGCCACGACGACGTGGTGGCTCAGCACCTGGCCCTCTTTGACGTCTTTTTGGATGTGGCCGAAGAGTTCGCGCTCCCCATTCGCCACGGCTACAACTTCGGGTCCTCTTCCTTAGACGCCACGGCGATTGCCCGACGGCGAGGACACTTCGTCGCGGACCACACGGTCAACTGGACTCCCGGTCTCCCCTTGCTGGAACTCCTCGCAGGACTGCCCGAGGGCATCAGCGAAGTGATTGTGCACCCTGCCGCCGACAGTCCCGATGTAGCGGCCGTCCTCGGCGATGCGGCAGCTCGGACGGGTGCTCTCGATGAACTCTTGGCGCTCGCCCCAACCGACATTCGCGAGAAGTTAGGCATTACGCCGCTGACATGGGCCCAAATCAGCGCAAGCAGTCTCTAGGGAATCCCATTTTTCTTAGGAATTCTTGAACTTATTGCGTCTTAAAGTCACGCATTCACGGCAAACTATGTGTACGAGAAGCCGAATGTGCTTCGTGTGACGACCTAGGAGACGCCGGTGAGCCTGCTGAATCGAATGACCATGATTTTTAAGGCCAAGACCAACAAGGTCCTCAACAAAGTTGAAGACCCCCGGGAGACTCTGGACCTCTCCTACGAAGAGCAGCTCGACAATCTCACCAAGATGCGTCGGGCGTTGGCCGATGTCGCCACAGCCCGCAAGCGACTTGAAATCCAGGCCGAGCAGCTGAAGGGCCAAGCCGACAAGCTGGCCGAGCAGGCCAAGGCCGCCCTCGCCCAGGGCAATGAGGCGCTCGCTCGCGAGGCGCTTACCCGGCGCGAGGCGTTGGCTCAGCAGCTCACCGACCTGGAAGTTCAGCACACACAAGTCGCCGAACAGGAAGAGAAGCTCGGTGAGGCAACACAGCGCCTCCAGACCCAGATTGAGGCCTTCCGCACCCGCAAGGAGACCATCAAGGCCACCTACACGGCAGCCGAAGCCCAGTCCTCTATTGCCGAATCAGTTGCTGGCATTAGTGGATCAATGGCCGACGCCGGTGCTTCACTGCAGCGCGCCCAGGACAAGGTTGCCGAGATGCAGGCCCGTTCCGGCGCCCTCGATGAGCTGCTGGCCTCGGGAGCCCTCACCGATCTCACCACCACCCACGACGACATTCAGGCGCAGCTCGACAAGGCCTCCGCCACGTCGAGCGTGGACGCCCAGCTCGCGGCACTGAAGCAAGAACTCGGTTCAGGTTCGTCCGGCGCCATCGGCGCCGGTGAGGAAGGAAAGTAGTCATGGCGTCACGCGGATACGAAAGTGATCACGGCTTAACGACACGGATGTTCGTCACGGGTCTCGCGATCATGGCGCTCTACATCGCTGTCGGCTTTGCACTCGTTCGCCTGGGAATTGGGCTGGGCGCCATTATCGTCATCGAGTTCGCCTTAATCTTTGGCCAATACTGGTTCTCCGACAAGATTGCCATGGCCTCCATGGGCGCCCGCGTCGTAACGCCTGAGGAGGAGCCCCAGCTCCACGCCATGATTGACCGCCTCTGCGTCTTAGCCAACATGCCTAAGCCTCGAGTCGGCGTCTCACACGTGCAGATGCCGAACGCCTTTGCCACGGGACGAAACCCCAAACACTCCGTCGTCGTGGTCACCGAAGGAATTCGCCAGCGACTTGATGACGAAGAGCTCGAAGCCGTTCTCGCGCACGAACTCAGCCACGTAGCCCACCGTGACGTTGCCGTCATGACGGTTGCCAGCTCCCTCGGCATGCTCGCCGGACTGGTGAGTCGCATGGCCATGTGGGGCGCCATGCTCGGTGGCGGTGGTCGCGACGAGGACAACCAGAACGCCTTCATCATGGAGCTGGTCGTCATGGTCGTCTCCTTTGCGGTCTACGTCGTTTCGTTCCTCTTGACCATGTCGCTTTCGCGCTACCGCGAGTTGTCGGCTGACCGCGCTGGCGCAATCTTGATTGGCAAGCCTTCCGCTCTGGCTTCAGCGCTCACCAAGGTGACTGGAGACATGGCCCGTATTCCCAATAACGACCTGCGTCGCGTAGAGGGCATGAATGCCTTCTTCTTCACCCCGGCGCTAGCCAAGGGCTCCATGGGCGCACTCTTCTCCACACACCCCTCGTTGCAGAAGCGCTTGGACCAGCTGGCTCGCCTCGAGCGCGAGATGAACCAGTAGTGGGCCTACTTGGCAACATTTTCGGCAAGACCAAGCAGGTCGAACCCAAACTCGATCAGCTCTTTGCCCTCCCGAGTGCCGCACTAACCCTCGAGACTCAGCTCGATCTAGTGACGAGCGGCCAAGCCGGCGTTTGCTACAAAGCCGGTTCGGGGTCCAGCACGTTGGAAAGTGACGAAGAGATTCGCCAACTACTCACCGTGGGTGATTCAGAGGGCAAAATCACTTTCAGCGTCGACGACCTCGGTTACACCTGGGTCGTTATCAACGACGACGACCTGGGCAACCTCGTCACTCGAGCCCACGGCGCTCACTCCACCCTGGTAGAGAACGGCCTTGGGCCACGGCTCCTCTGTACGGTCTTTGGCTTTACGCCTAAGACCCCACCCGGCGAGGGATCGGTTTCACTGGTCTATCTAGCCAAGTCGGGGACGTTCTACCCCTTCGCGCCTCGAGGCACGAATCGTCGTGACAATGAACTGGAGATTCGCGTCAAGAACTTTTTGGGTAGCGAACTTCCCGTGGAGCCCGACCTCAGTCGCTGGCTCGCCCTCTGGGGTATCCCAATCGCCTAAAGGCGCGTGGCGAGAAACTCGTCCATAAAGGTGGCGAGTCGAAAATCGAGTTCCGTAATGCCACCCTTGTCATGGGTCCATAGCTCGATGCGCAGGGCATTGAAGCCAATCGTCATGATTGGATGGTGATCAATCTCATCAGCCAGCGCCACCGAAGCCGCCGCGAGTGCGCCGGCGATTCGATACGACACCGAAGTCTCCAAGAGCAGATGGCCATCAACCACAGTCCACGCCGGATGGGCGAGTAGCCAGTGGTCGAGCTCTTCAGGTGAGGCGAGTTTCGGCCGCATCACGGATGCGTCATCGCCGCCGGGTCGATCGCTCCGTCAAACTCTTCACCGGTCAAAAAGCCCAATGTCAGCACGGCCTCGCGGAGCGTCGTGCGCTCCTTGTGCGCCTTCTTGGCCACTTGAGCTGCCTTGTCGTACCCGATGAGCGGGTTCAGGGCCGTTACCAGCATCAAAGAGTTATTCAAGTGCTGCTTAATCTGCTCGTAGTCCGGCTGCAGTCCTTCGACGCAGAACTCCGTGAAGCGCAGACAGGCGTCGGTGAGCAAATCAATGGAGTGGCAGAAGTTGTGAATGATCACGGGCTTGCAGACGTTGAGCTCCAGGTTGCCGCGGCTGCCGGCCATGCCAATGGCGGCGTCGTTCCCGTACACCTGAATGCCCACCATGATCATGGCTTCGCTCTGCGTGGGATTGACCTTGCCCGGCATGATTGACGAACCCGGCTCGTTTTCGGGGAGCTGCAATTCACCGAGACCGCTGCGAGGTCCCGAACCGAGCCAGCGGAGGTCGTCGGCGATCTTGATCAAACTGGCCGCCAACGTCTTGATAGCGCCATGAGCAAAAACCAGGGCGTCGTGGGCTGCCAGCGCGGCGAACTTGTTGGGCGCAGTCACAAAAGGCAGCCCGGTGAGGCCCGCGATTTCAGCCGCTACCCGCTCGCCAAACTCGGGGTGGGTGTTGAGTCCGGTACCAACGGCCGTACCACCGGCGGCCAGTTCCAACAGACCAGGCAAGACCAGTTGTAGGCGGTCGAGGTCGGCGTCGAGCTGGCTGACGTACCCTGAAAACTCCTGCCCCAGAGTCAGGGGCGTCGCGTCCATGAGGTGAGTTCGACCGATCTTGACCACGTCCACGTAGGCCTTGGCCTTTTCGTCGATGGCGTCGCGCAGATGCTTCACTGCGGGCACCAGTCGTGACGTCATCTCCGAGGCGGCGGCGATGTGCATCGCGGTAGGGAATGTGTCGTTCGAAGACTGACTCATGTTGACGTCATCGTTCGGGTGGACCGGCTTCTTGGAACCCTGCTCTCCCCCAGCCATTTCGATCGCCCGGTTGGAGATGACTTCGTTAACGTTCATGTTGGTCTGGGTGCCCGAACCGGTCTGCCAAATGCGCAGTGGAAATTCATCCATCAAGATGCCGTCGGCTACTTCTCGGGCTGCCCGCTCGATGAGCTCCGCCTTGGTGCCATCAAGCTTGCCAAGGGCGTGGTTCACCCGAGCACTAGCCAACTTCAAGATGCCAAATGAGCGAATAAGGGCCGGGGGCATGGTGTCGTGACCGATTTCAAAGTGGTGCAGACTGCGCTGCGTCTGAGCACCCCAGTACTGATTATTGGGGACTTCAATCTCACCCATGGTGTCGGATTCAATACGAAATTCGCTCATGGCGACTCCTTATTTCTTTTTGGCGTACAACGCGACGCCTTCGGTAACTAATTTGGTGGCCGCAACGACGTCGCTTGCGCGAGGACCGTCACCGTCACCGGGTACTTCAAGAATCAGGGGCAAGTTTCGCACCTTGGGATGGCCAAGCAGCGGAGCAAGGCCGGCCGTGCCAATGGTGCCCTCGCCAAGATTGGCGTGGCGATCCTTGTTGCCGCCGAGCTCGGTCTTCGAGTCATTTAGATGAAAGCAGGCCAGGCGGTCAATACCGATGCGATCATTGACTTCCTTGATTAACTTCTTCGTTCCCGCCAGAGTTGAGTAGTCGTAGCCACTGGCCCAGAGATGTTGGGTGTCGATACACAGTCCGAGCCGCTCATCACCACCGCAGGCCTCAATGATGGCCTCAATCTCTTCCAGCGAACGACCCACGGTTCCACCGGCGCCGGCCGCATTTTCGATCAAGATTGGACAGTCAGCCACGCCTTCGGGGGCGTTGTCGGCCTCGTCTAGGGCCCGCATGAGACCCTCAGCAACGCGCTCGAGCGCCTCTTCGAACCCAGTGCCCTTGTGGCTGCCAACGTGAAGTATGACGCCCTGGGCCGCCATTCCGCGCCCTACCGAAAGGTTGTGCGTTAAGCAGGCCACCGACTTCTCGTAGAGCTCGGGGTTGTCGGAGGCGAGATTAATTAGATACGTGGCGTGAGAGAAGGTCGCCTTGACGCTGGGGTGGGCCGCTGCCGCCTCGCGGTAGCCCGCCAAGACCTCTGGGGAATACTGGCTGGGCTTCCACATTCGGGGGCTCTGCGTGAAGATCTGGATAGAAGTGGCCCCAATTTCCACACCGGCCTCGAGGGAAGGGACAAGCTTGCCGCCACCGCGGACGTGGGCACCTATGTTCATCGATGCCAAACTAGCGGGGATACCGCTACTTAGAATCCGGAGCCATCATGTCCGAACAGTTCACCCAAGCCGCCCGCGACCTCTTCGCCAAGAAGTCCCTGCTCCATGTGGCATCGCTCGGGCCCGACGGCGGCCCTCACGTGACTCCCGTCTGGGGCGAGCTCGATGGCGATGACATCATCATCAATACGGCGCTCGGTCGGGCGAAGGCTCGCAACCTCGCTAACGATGGACGCGTAGCTCTTTCGCTAACCGACCCCGATAACCCCCACACCGTCATTTCCGTACGCGGCACGGTGGTCGGCTTCACTACCGACGGCGCCGATGAGGTCATTGACCGACTCGCTAAGAAGTACCTCGACGTCGATAGCTACCCCTTCCGCCGCGAAGGTGAGATTCGAGTCACGGTTCGAATTCGACCTGATCGCATCTCGTCGCAACCCGAAGATGTCATCGAGGGTGCGTAAGCGGACAGAGCGACGCGACCTTGCTGTCGTACTCCGTTTTTTTACTCGGCCAACTATCGAGCCACCAGGAGTGCTGGGGTGGCCTCACCCCAAATGAAGTGGCCACGTCTTGTGTGATTGCCGCGGCCCACATTGCTACACCCGGGGCACAGAGGTGAGTGCCGTCCTGGGACCGCACGCGATCCCAGGTAGCGAGCGGTGCCGCGGGTGACCGGGGAGGCGCTAGGTAGGCCGAATACTTTCCGTTCAAGGTAAAGGCTCGATCAATTGGAAAGAGGAGAGCCCGCCCGGGATTAGCCAGCACGACTCGGCGCACTTCACGATTCCAGTCCCGTTGATACTTCTCGGTTCGACGATTATCTCGAGCCAAGAGTGCGGGTGGACGAAAGTCGTATTCCGATGCATTGACTTTCGGAAAGCCGGTGAAGACAACGGCTTTCGCACCTTCGCGGCGTGCGATATCGACGAACTCCTGGTAGAGCGCACTAAAGGCGCCGGGGTTAGAGCTCGCCAGCGAAGCGTCCCAGAAGTTGGACATGATGACCACATCGGCCGGATGCTTTTGTAGATAGCGGTGCACATCGGAACGCCAGCTCTTGGTCACCGTCAGACCCCAACCCGGCAACGACCAACCGTGGTACTCCACTTCGGGCATGGAGTGCATGGCGGCAGAGAGTCCAAACTTCCCGAAGAAGAACAGTGAGTCACCAAACGAGACGATGCGCAACGGCGCCGAGGGGGTGTACTCCCCTTGACTCTGCGCCAACCAGCTCGAGAGTCCCACGATTGAGCCTGAACCCACAGGTGGCGTCGAAGGGGCGTAGCGAATCAAGACTTCCCGCAAGGAGACGCGAGGCTGCCACGCAGCGGAGGTGCCGAGCAAAATCGCAGCGACCGTCACCGCTGTACCCAGCGGAGCAATGACCCGGCGGGTTGGCAGGGACCACCGCATGGTCCGAATGGGCCGCTCCACTACTACGTAACTAATCGCCGTCGCCGCGACAATCAACATGATGCGGAGAACGAGCAACTTCTTGCCGGCGACTCCAACGAGGTGGGGGGTGACGAGAATAATTATCGGCCAGTGCCACAAGTACAGCCCGTAGCTCACGCGACCAATCAGGCGGAGTGGTGAGAGCGAAAAGAGGCGGGCCACCCAAGTCGCTTCGTCACGCAGCGCCAAAATAACGGTCGCACTCACCAGGGCGAAGGCCACAAAGCCGCCACGGAACATGAAGCCCATCGGCGTGGAGTCTTCGTGGCCGAGCAGCACCATCGCCGCCAGCGTCACGAGCAATCCCGCGCTACCGGCGATGTTGAGCACTCGCGTTGAGAGAGAACGCTGGCTACCGACGACACACCAGGCGACCGTGGCGCCGATGCCTAGATCGAACATGCGCGTGAACGTGGCGTTGTAGACGAAGTTCATGCTGCTGCCGTCGCCCGCGTGATACAGCAACGCCATCAACAAGGCGGAGATGAGCGAGAGCAGCACGGTCACGAGTGTCCCCACGCGCCGTGCACTCGTTCGACCCATCCGCAGTAGTCCGAGGGTCAGGAGGGGCCAGATGAGATAAAACTGCTCTTCAATCGCCAGTGACCACGTATGGGCCAATGGCGAAGGTGCAGAAAAGTGATCGAAGTACGAGCCACTGGAAAAGGCCACCATCCAGTTGGTGTAGTACCCCAGTGTGGCCAGTGCGAAGTTTCTGAGTGACCCTAAGTCAATTGAGGCCACGGACGCCGGGCCCGCCACGTGGCCGGCAATCAAAGGGAAGAGCGTCACGCAGGTCAAGAGCAGGAACAGGGCCGGGAGCAATCGGCGCGCACGGCGGCGCCAGAAGGAGACGAGCGATATTCCTCCCGTTTCGCGGTGTTCTTCGAGAAGGAGTGACGTAATGAGAAATCCCGAAATCACAAAGAAGAGATCGACACCGAGATAGCCACCCCGGGCTCCGCGGAAATTGAAGTGATAGGCCACGACGCTCAACACAGCCAGGGCTCGAAGCCCGTCAAGTCCTCGAAGGTGCTGGTTACGTAAGGACATCTTCAGGTATTCCTAGCAGTCCTCGCCGGCAAAGTCGAGCGTTCGCTCGTTGTGACCATTGGTTACTTTGCAGTCACCACTAACCCACCACAGCGCCGGTGGTGATGGTGGTGAAGGTCGATTGAAGGCCTTAACCAGTTGGCCGGCCGAGTTTGCGAAGTTGATCTCGTCATGAGTCATCGTGGCCGCAATCAGCTCACAGACCGCCTGACCGTGCTCCCCCGCCGAAATGACGACATTGGCTAGAGGTCCGAGCAGCGCCAACGTCGATACGTCACGCCCGGCCATGGGTGCGGTGTAACCGTCACTCACTTCGAGCCAGAGCCCCTCGATTGGCTGACCGCTCGCAAGAATGAGGGATGCACCGACAACGGGATCAAGCGTAAGAAAACGAAGTAGCCCCGAAGTGAGCTGATTGCCATCCAGTGCAGCGTCATCAGCCGGTACGACGACCCACGGCGTTTCCACTAGGGGCGCATCTCTTCTTCGGGAAGTCGCTCGATATTGACATCACGAAACGTCAAGACGCGTACAGACGGCACGAATCGCGTGGTTCGATACATATCCCACACCCAGGCATCACTCATGGTGATTTCGAGCAAAGTTGGCGTACCCGGTTCCTTAACTTCGACGTGAACGTCGTTGGCTAGGTAGAACCGTCGCTCCGTCTCTACCGCGTAGGTGAACATGCCGACAACGGCTTTGTACTCTTGGACGAGCGAAAGCTCTAGTTTCGCCTCGTACTCCGTTAATTCCTCTTCGCCCATGGGCGGTTGGAACTAGTCCGCTACAACGACGCGGCGTTCCTTGATCTTGGCGGCCTTGCCACGCAGATCACGGAGGTAGTACAGCTTGGCGC
>CALAYR010000138.1 GCA_937894805.1 uncultured Acidimicrobiaceae bacterium
CTTCACTTCAAATGGTCGCCAGCGCACCAGGCCGTGGATCCCCGTGAGCGTCACGGGGTTATCAATCTGAGCTCGAGCCGTGCGACCGGAAAAGCCCCAAGGCTCGTGGTCTATCCGGTTGGGCCAGGGGTAGAGAACCTGTCCCCGGCCACCGGTGGCCATCTCTTCGGCGGCAAAACCCTCGATAACCGGCACCCCGCCATGCACGTACGCCCGCAGGGTCGCACCGACTTCTGTCACTACTGCTCGCTGGTCACCGTGGGCGATAGCAATCTGCTCACCACTCGGTAATGCTTCGGCCTTCACCATTTAGTCACCACCATGTCGCTTCTTCCCGTTATCGTACGACTAATGCGCTTACTAATTACGAACGATGACGGAATCAATGCTCCAGGGATTCAGGCCCTCACCCGGGCCATTTCCCAATGGGTCGCGATCAACCCGGAGGAGCGGTCGGCCATTGTTGTGGCACCGAATCGCAACTTCTCCGGCATGAGCTCGGCCGTTGGCGACATTTTCGATCACCCCATGGTCGCCTACGAACGTCGGGTCATTGAAGGGGCTGAGAATATTCCGGCCTACGCCCTCGACGCAGCGCCTGCACTCTGCACGATCATTGGTGGCATTGGCTATCTCGGTGAGCGGCCCACAATGGTGGTCAGCGGAATCAATGCCGGTGCGAATGTCGGCCGTAGCGTGCTGCACTCGGGCACCATCGGTGCCATCCTCACCGGAGCCCAGTTGGGTATGTCCGGTCTGGCCGTCTCCTCACAGTGGGACGAAGCTATTACCCATTACGAAACGGCCGCCAAGATTGCCGTGGAGGTACTGGACCAGTTCTACGATGCGCCGGAGCGCACGCTGCTGAACCTGAACGTTCCGAACTTAAGCACGGCCGAACTCAAGGGCGTTCGTCGTGGTCGTATCTCGAATGCCGGCATTATCAAGGCCACTCGGAGCGAAGAGACGGGCTTCACGCTTGGTGACTCTGGTGAGATTCCATTGCGGTTCGGTGCTGCCACCCCTCAGTTAGGCGACGTAAGTGACGAGCAGGCCGATGAGGATGGCGCTCTCGTTGTCGCCGGATACGCCAGCTTGACTGCTCTGCGTGGCGTTCACGAAGATTCAGCCATTGCCACTGATGACCTCATGCGCCTCAGTCTCGAGGCCATTGAAAAGCACCTCGCGAGCCACCGCTAGTCGTCATCCCTCGGCCGTCCCCGCTGAGCCTTATGGCGACCAGCGATTCGCTTGGACTCCAATCGACGCAATGAACTGCCCTTAGTGGCCTTCGTTGGACGGCGCCGAGTCGGAACCCGCAGGCCAATTTCGATGCGTGTGCCCAATTTCAATAACGCGTCAACACGATTCTTGCTCTGCGAGCGATGTGTGGCCACCGAGACTCGAAGTACGGCCGGAAGCGTCGCGGCCAATCGGTCGCGCTGGTGATCGGACAACGCGTCCGATTTCGCTGGCGTAAAGGCGACCGTAATGCGACTGAGTGTTCGATTGGCGTGCTGCCCTCCCGGACCACCCGAAGTCGAGGCTTTCACGTCAATTTCCGAGGCGGGAATCGAGAGGGTGCCGATCAAGAGGTCACCATTGTCAGTCACTTTCACTACGGACATTTTGACGCTCCTCGCCCATGATTCTTTCATGAACGGCCCGATTCTTGATGCGCTGAGTACGATGTAAAAAGAATTTTCTAATCCCTGACTGGCGGCTTGTGCGACTAACTCTTGACTCGATACGGCGAAGCGCACAGTTCGGCGGACTCCTCCTGGGTCGCACGCCAGCCATGGCGTCCCATGAAGGTGTTGCACCCAAGACCGTCCTTTTGGTCTCGTTTCCCCGTTCGGGTACCTCCTGGCTCGGGAGTGTTCTCGAGAACTTCGGGGCGCCCTTTACGTACTACGGCGAACTCTTCGCCTGCCTCTCAGAAGCCCCCGGTCTCGGCATTGTTGCTCGCCACTATCGCGGCTTCAAGCTCCCCTACCTGCGCGCCTTCCTCGCGCAACGCCGCCAGTGGCGACTTATGAGCTTCGAGGACTTCGGTCTCTCATCCACACGCGTACTGCGAATCATGAGCCAGCAGCCTGGAATCAATGTCGTCAAGGTATTCCCTCGTCACGTTGCAGAC
>CALAYR010000139.1 GCA_937894805.1 uncultured Acidimicrobiaceae bacterium
CCGACCCCGCACCGTTCACGACCTTCACCCACTTGGACGCCACGACCGAGTTGAGTCGTCAGATTGCTGCGCTGGGTATCTACCCCGCCGTGGACCCTCTGGCTTCAACGTCGAACATCTTGGCCCCCGAAATCGTCGGTGACCGTCACTACAACGTGGCTCGCCAGACGCAGTCGGTGCTCCAGCGCTACAAGGAACTCCAGGACATCATCGCGATCTTGGGTCTCGACGAACTTTCCGAAGAGGACCGCATCACCGTGTCACGTGCTCGTAAGATTCAGCGTTTCTTGAGTCAGCCGATGTTCGTCTCGAAGGTCTTCACCGGTCTGGACGGAATCTACGTTCCAATCGAAGAGACCATTGAGTCGTTCGAAGCACTCATCAAGGGTGACTTGGACCACTGCCCCGAGCAGGCCTTCTTGAACGTCGGTGGCGCCGAAGGCGTACTGGCTAAGACCCACGAGATGCAGAACAGCTAATCATGGCCGGAACGCTCACCGTTGAGGTTGTCACCCCTGAAGTGGCGCTGTGGCGAGGCCCAGCTACGTCGTTGAAGTCCCGTACTTCGGACGGCGAGTTGATGGTCTTGGCGCAGCACACGCCACTCGTGGGCGACGTCGTTCCCGGTGTGTTGGTCGTCGTGGGTCCCGAGGGCACTACCTACATCGCAGTTGATGGCGGGTATCTCCAGGTCTCATCAGATGGCGAAGGCGGAACGCGGGCTACCGTGCTCGCCTCCGTCGCTGAAGTTGCCGCTTCCGAAGAGGCTGCGCGCGACGCGCTGGCCAACTTGGTCGCTGGTGATGACACTCCGCTTGACTAGTTTTTGTGGAGTTTGAAGCCACTACGCTGCTGCTCTACGTAGCCAACCCTGACGCGCCCCACTACGGCGAAGAAGAGTTAGCCACCATCCAGGGTGGTCACCTTGAACATTTACGTTCGCTAGGGGAGCGCGGTTTGGCGCTCACGGCCGGTCCATTTGATAATCAAAGTGATCCCAGTTTCCGTGGGCTGGTCTTCTTTTCCGTCTCGCCGTCGGAGGCTCTCGCGTTAACGCAGGAAGATCCCGCCGTTAGGGCTGGCCGCCTTTTCGCTCAAGCCATGACCTGGTATCGCCAAAAAGGTGAAGTGACGTTTCATAACACTGCGCTCTAGGGACGCGCATCGTGGAGGCTGGATTACTTGGAGCCCTCGTCGAGAAGCTTGCGAAGCATCTCTCGCTCATCGGCCATGATGGCCTGCGCCTGCTTGGCAAACTCGGGATCGGACGCTACTTGGGCCAAGAATTTGCGGACGGCTTCGATGATCAAACTGTTCGTACTCGTCTGTCGGACACGAGCCACAAAATCTATTTCAGTGGCCAAATCGGTTGGGAGGCGAATCGCAGTTTGTTTCAGCACGTTATAAATCTACCTCGCACGTATGCGTTATAACCATTCAGCAGGCTCGCAGATTGTGGAACTCTTCGAGAAAATTTACTTTGTCTCCCTGCGCTCTGACTGCGGAACTCACTCGTTTGAGTTCAGAGATTCCATTGATTCGAGGAGCTCGCGCTTGACGGCTCGAACTACAAACTCCTCCAATGAGAGTCCGCTCCGGTCGGCAAACAGCCTGCTGAGAACGTAGATCTCCTCCGGCAATGTTGCGTGAAGAGTGAAGTCATTGGAGCCCATTAGATAACTGTATAACAAGTTATAAAATGAGGGCGAGATGGCTCTTTAGAGTGAAATCACCGAAGGAAATCTCCTATCTCGCCTGGACGTACTCCAGTAACTCTTGACGGTCACGCTCGAGTTCTTCAAAGCGAGCCCGCACAACGTCACCAATGGAAATCAGTCCGACCAGGTTGCCTGCTTCAATCACAGGGAGGTGGCGTACGCGTTCTGCAGTCATCAGGCCCATGAGCGTCGCACATGTGGTGTCGAGGGTGCAGGTGACAATCTCTCGTGACATAAGGGTTGAGACTTGATCCTGCAGCGCTTCGGCGCCACGGGCACCCAGAGCGCGAACAACGTCGCGTTCAGAGATCATCCCGATGAGTGGTGGTGCTCCGCCGGTAACGACGAGGGCGCCAATGCCTCGTTCCTTCATCATCCCCACGGCATCAGCTATAGAACGACTCTGGTTAATCGTGGCCACTTCGTGGCCCTTGAAGTCGAGCAGTTGAGCAACGTTCATCGTGCCTCCTCGTTCCGGCGTATGTGGCCGCTACGCGAATCGTACGCCTCGTGAACTTGGCGTGCTGTGGAATCTACGTGCAACACTTCACAAACTCTCTAGCGTGAACGAGGCCCTTGAGGCGCAGTGCTACTAAGGAGTGCGTAGCACTCCGGAGAGTGACTAGAGGCCCGAGGTGGAAAAGTCGGCGTTCTTGTCGTGACGGTGAATCGTCTCGACGGTGCGCACTGTTCCCGAGCCGCTGCGAACGACCAGCGAGTGAGTCGTGGCACCAAAGTCGTGGAATCGAACACCGCGCAAGAAGTCACCATCGGTTATGGCGGTCATCGAGAAGAAGCAGTCGTCACCGGCGACCAAGTCACTAGTCGTCAGAACACGGTTGAGGTCGTAACCGGCGGCAATGGCGGCAGCGCGCTCGTCGGCGTCGCGGGGCCAGAGCCGGCCCTGAATCTCGCCGCCTAGGCCCTTGAGTGCGGCGGCGGCGATTACACCCTCTGGGGTGCCACCAATGCCGAAGAGAATGTCGGCGCCGCTTGCGGGCCACGCCGTGGCGATTGCACCAGCGACGTCACCATCGGAGATGGAGAGAACTCGAGCGCCAGCTTCGCGGACTTCGGCGACGATGTCGTCGTGGCGAGGGCGATCCAATATCACGACGCCCAATTCTTGGACGCTCTTACCCAGGCGCTTAGCGAGTTCCTTGAGGTTCTCGGTAGGCGTGGCGGCAATGTCGACTGCACCGCGTCCGAGCGGACCAACGGCCAGCTTTTCCATGTAGACGCAGGGGCCGGGATTGAACATTGCACCCCGTTCCGCGAGGGCGATGACGGAGATCGCTCCCTGGCGACCCTTGGCCGTCAGCGTGGTTCCATCAATCGGGTCGACGGCAATGTCAGTGGCGATTCCAGTTCCGTCGCCAATCTTTTCGCCGTTGTAGAGCCACGGGGCTTCGTCTTTTTCGCCCTCACCAATCACCACAATTCCGTCCATCTGCACGGCATTGAGGGTCTCGCGCATGGCATCGACGGCGACGCCATCCGCGGCGTTCTTGTCGCCCCGGCCCACAAAGCGGGCGGCCGCCAACGCACCGGCCTCAGTCACTCGAACAAGGTCGAGGGCGAGGTTTCGGTCGGGGGAGGAGGGGCGCAGCATGAAAATAGTTTAGTCCACTGCGAAATATCTTGATTTTGGTGAGTTTTTAGGGGCTCCACACCGACCCAGGCGAGGGATCAGTAGATCCAGTATTCGCCCGGCTCGCCCTCAGTAAAGGTCGTGCTGTCGGCGAGCCGCACGGTCACGGTGAGTGAACGGATTCGACCGAAGCAGTCTTGCACCCGAAGGGGAAGATTGGCCACGGACTCTTCGTGACTCAGGTTCATCACTTTGATGCTGTCAATAGGGTTGTAGTCCCCATAAATGGTCTCCCAGCTCCACTGCGCGCCCGCCGATGGGCAGTTGATGACGTGCACTGGATTGCCGGCAAATCCATCACCAGTCATGGGAATAGTGCAGTGGCTGCCTCCAGGAAGGGCGTTGATGTCATTGCTTCCGGTGACCCAAGGCGTGAT
>CALAYR010000140.1 GCA_937894805.1 uncultured Acidimicrobiaceae bacterium
CGACAAGCGTCTGAGCAACGGGTTCTATCGCTACTACCGCGATCACAATCTACTGGAAAGCAAGTATGGCGCCAAATACATAGGGGAAATGGACAGAATGTTCGATTCCTACGCCGAACTTCTGCCGAAGATTGTGGAGTTCACCACCAAGAAGTTCCCCAAGACGGCCGAAGACACGGACTTTGCGTACCGGCAGGCCATTCGGGCTAAGGCGTTGGATGCAGTGCGTGGCCTTCTTCCCGCCAGCGCACTTTCAAATGTCGGCATCTACGGTTCCGGACAGGCCTTTGAGTCCCTCCTCTTGCGTATGCGCGCTCATCCACTACCGGAAGCTCGCTATTACGCCGACATGATGTTGACTGAACTTCGCAAGGTCATCCCTTCGTTCCTCAAGCGAGTCGATCTCGAGGACCGCGGCGTGGCGTGGACGAACTATCTGGCTGAAAGCAAGTCGGCGACAGGTCGGATTCTGCGCGAATTATGGGACGACGTGGCCGCCGAACCAGGCGAATCTGTAAACCTCGTGAGCTTCGACCCCGAAGGGGAGCAGCGAATCGTAGAGGCAATCGCCTTTGCCAATACGACCCTTTCTGATGCCGAGGTCAAGCGGCGCGTGGCGGGCCTTAGCCCAGCCGAGCGAGCGAAGATTCTCACCACGTACGTAGGGGAGCGCGGTAATCGCCGACACCGCCCCGGACGAGCCTTCGAACGTACGGATTACCGTTTTGAACTCGTAACCGACTACGGCGCATTTAGAGACCTGCAGCGCCACCGCCTGCTGACCATTGAATGGCAGCCCCTCACCACCGAGCTCGGCTACGACACGCCTGCACTCATCGAAGAGGCGGGCTTCTCGGCAGAATACGCCGCCAGTCTCGATCGCTCTCGTGATCTCTACGAGACGATCGTTGACGAGTTCCCTGAACAGGCGCAGTACGCCGTGGCACTAGCGTTCCGAATTCGCTACGTCATGCAGATGAATGCCCGCGAGGCCATGCACCTAATAGAGCTGCGCTCCGGGCCTCAGGGCCATCCCAGCTATCGTCGCGTAGCCCACGAAATGCATCGTCTCATCAACGAAGTGGCCGGTCACACAACGATTGCCGAAGCGATGAACTACGTCGACTTCTCAGACACCGATCTGGAACGACTTGAGGCCGAACGAGCCTCAGAGCGTGCTCGCAACGCTCGTTAAAGACGTCTCGACAATTTTTCTTATCAGAAATACACCAAAACTCTCCAAGGGTGCCGTAGTATGCGCTCGCACATTGAAGGATGACAATGCCAAAGAACGATGAAGTATTTGAAGACGATGACATCACCGCCGGTGACGATGAACTCGAGGTAGAGGTAGAGGTTGAGTCTGAAGGTGACGATGACGACGATGACGTAGACACCGTCGCTGGTCCGGTCGTTATCGCCGAGGATGATGTCGACGAGGACGACGGTCCCGACACGGATGTCGAACTAGCCCTTGACGAGGTGCTGGCCGAGCGAGTTCGTGTTACTACCGAAGAAGAAGACGAGGACGACGAGCCGATCTCCGACCTAGAAGAGAAGCTTGACGCTAACGAGACGGTGCTCCCACAACAAGATGATGAATTTCGCTGCAACTCCTGCCACCTCCTCAAGAAGAACAGCCAGCTTGCAGACAAGAAATCGATGCTCTGCCGTGACTGCCTCTAACCCATTCGTACGGCTCATTGAGGCCGGTGGCGAGGTGCTTGCCGCTTCGGTCAAGTATGGCGAAAAGGTCATTCTGGGTATGAGCGGACGTGAACGCGCAGAAGTGGAGGCAGAACTCCGCCAGGCCAAGGCAGTCGGACAGTTCACCGTGTTGATGGCGGCGGCGAAAGCTAAGAGTGCCCTCAATGATTTGGTTCACCAGGATGCACCGACTGCTCCATCTACCGAACCGATGGCCACCCCCAGTGCCACCGATGAGGTCACGGTTGACCTTGACCCACCCGTCTGTATTGAGGACTACGACGCCCTCACCGCGTCTCAGATTGTTGTGCTTTTGAGCGAGCTGTCTCGGGACGAGCGCGAGCAAGTGCTGGCATACGAAAGCGCAAATCGGGCTCGCAACAGCATCCTCAAAGAACTATCGCGACTCGCATGAACATCCAGCGGTCGGCGGGTGCTAACCACGACGCGTTGCTCCAGTTGTGCGAGTCGTTTTTGAGTGAGATCTGCGTCGGGCGAGGTGGACGCGAGCTTCGCCAAGATCTCAGCGAGTTGTTTGAATGCGAGAGCGGTGCACTAGAGGCTCGCTTAGTCATCGAGGCGCAAAGCGGATGGATTGCGGACGACACTCAAGTTCTTGGATTTGGCTTCTGGTTCAAAGGCGTTGGTTTGATTTACGTTGCCCCAGAAAGTCGGCAGCACGGCACGGGTCGAGCGCTCTACAACGCAATCAGAGGTGAGCACACGGAAATAGATTTCTGGGTACGACCCGGTGACCGGGCCGCAAAATCATTTGGCGAAGCACTCGGGCTCAAGGCCCGAAAGCTAGTTATGAACGAGTCGCAGGTCGCGGACGCCGAGGAGTAACGGTACGTGGGGGTGGTGGCGGAACGCGCATCCCCAGTAGTTTCGCCAGCTCTGGAATGGCTCCAGCAACCTTGACGGCTTCATTACGGCAGTTTTCGTCGGCAGGAATGCCACTGGGCTTGATCGTCCGGTGCATTGGCGAGGCGACAGCGGCCTGCACCAGCGCGATCCACTGTGCGGGCGCCACGTTCTCATTAAGCGACTCTGAAGCCAAAGCAGCAATAGCCGCAGCCGACTCCGAGGCAACCTGCATGCGGAACTCTGGAGGTCGAGCCGCCAGGGTGAGTGCGTCGAGGGCGTTCTTTGACTCAATCGCAGAAGCAATCTTCGCCAGCCACTCGGTGCTCAAGATCTCGATTTGCGACGTCAGCTGGGCCTGAAGATCCTTCAGCATGGCACGCGCTTCGTCGTCGAGGTTCACGGTCTTGGCCGAAGTAACTACGGGACGCAGATCGCGGAGACGCAGATCGCGGCCGGCACTCTGGGCCCCAGCAGCGCGGTCCTTCCACATGGCCAAATTGGCCTTGCCAAGGAGGTCGGTGGCAATGCGGTCAATGGCATCAGCGTTAACCGTGGTGCGACCTTGAGCCGTTGCGGTCTTATTCTGCTCGGCAACAGCAGTACGGACTGCTGGGAGACCACCGCGGAGAAGCTGTTCGGCAACTGGAAGCTGCTCGGGGTTCAGCGTCGCCAAGAAGGCGTTGCGGTGAACCGTCAAAAGTGGGGGACCAGCCGGGCGTTCGGTGCGAGGACCACGACGATCGTTGGGACGGGGGCGAGCTGGACGGCCACCCTTATCGCCACCTTCGCCTGCAGGGCCACCGGCACGGGGGCCACGTGAACCCTTGTCGTCACGACGGGGACGCGAGTCATCACCATCCCGGCGACCACGGGGTCCGTCACCGTCGCGACGGCCCTTGCCGCCCTTAGGTGCATACGTAACTTGAATGTCGGGGCCGGTTGGGGCCTTGGGAGCGATAACAATCCGTTCGCCACGCAGATCGAGGGGCGATGCGGTCTTGACTGGCAAAACAGCCAGGACTTCCACGCCTTCCATGTTCTGCTCAACGTCAGCACGGAACTCGGCGCCAGCCTTGGTTCCGGAGGGGAGGAGGCTGGTAGCCAGCGAGCCCTTGGGCAACTTCGCACCAGCGGCACGCCAAGTGGCAACATCTCCGTTAATGCTGGTGATTTCAATCTCGATTCGACGCGACATAGCCCTGACAATCTAGTCGGTTTCGCGAGGCGTGGAATTCTCACGGTTTCTCATGAAATTTTTATGTCCACTACCTAGCATGAGCCCATGGAAATCGAACCTCAATCCTCCAGTCATGATGAGGCCGCGTCAAGTGAACCCACCGTGCGAGTGGCGGCCTGGCCAACCCCGGTGGCACCCACAGCACCGACAGCTAAGGAGGCTGGCTCGCCACGTAAGAGGGCTTTTGGCTCGCGGTTAACCATTTTTCTGATCGCCGCCCTTGTCGGTGGGACGGCCGGCCACTTCGCCGGCGGCAACGGCAATTCCAATCTCACGATAAACACCTCGAACATGAAGCCTGGGGGAGCAGTACTTCCTAGTGGCTTGACGATTCCCGCCCTGGTTCGAGCGGTGTCCCCGTCTGTGGTCTCAATCGATGTGCGCACACCAACTGGTGAGGAGCAGGGCACCGGAATGATCTTGCAGGCGAATGGCCTCGTGCTAACGAACGCCCACGTTGTCAGTGGCGCTCTCGCCGGTGGCACCATGACGGTCACGCGCACTGGCTCTACCGCTTCACTGCCGGCGACCCTGGTCGGCATTGACGCTTCTAACGACGTCGCGCTAATACGCATCGCCAACGCTGCAAAGCTTCCAGTCGTCACCTTTGGCCGCTCAAATTCCCTAGAAGTCGGCGACAGCGTGGTTGCGATCGGCAATGCTCTCGGACTGGCGGCAGGAACGCCAACGGTGACTCAGGGGATTGTTTCAGCCCTCGGGCGCACCGTCACAGCCAGTAATGGAACGTCGAGTGAAACGCTTAACAACCTCATTCAAACTGATGCGGCGATTAATCCGGGGAACTCTGGCGGCCCACTCCTGGATGCCAATGGCAATGTGATCGGCATGAATACCGCCGTGGCCGGCACGATGAACGACGGCACCAGTGCTCAAAACATTGGTTTTGCTATTCCTTCAAGCAAAATTGAGTCCTTACTAGCGTCCCTCATAAAGGGTGGGCCAGTAAAGAAGAAGCACGGTTACCTCGGGGTGCAAATCATGACCATGACTCCAGCACTCAAAGAGCAGTACGACTTGGCCGTTAGCTACGGCGCAGTCGTCACCACAGTTCTGGCCGGCACCGCGGCCGAGAGTGCGGGGGTTGAACAGGCCGACATCATCGTTCAGATTGACTCGATAAAGATCCGCTCCGCGGAGGACGTATCGAACTACATGGCTAAGCGCAAGGCTGGCCAGACAGTCACGGTCGTCGTATACCGAAAGAGCGCCAAAATCCACTTGAAGGCCACTTTGGGCCTCTCGCCGAATTAGCCGACAGTAGCGATACCACCATCGACCGGCAGGATTACGCCGGTGATGTACGAGGAAGCACGAGAGGCGAGGAAGATGGCCGTTCCGGCCACATCGTCGGGGCGACCAATTCGCTTCATCGGTGCGCCGGCGGCAATCGAGTCACCGAAGGCGTCCAGCGTGGCCTTCATCATCTTCGACTCAAAGGGGCCCGGGGCAATGGCATTAACAGTGATCGTGGGCGCCATGGACTTTGCCATATGGCGGGTGAGCTGATGAACCGCAGCCTTCGAAGTTGAGTAGGCAAAGGTGTCCATGATTGGAACGTGGATACCGTCAATCGATCCAATGTTGATCACACGAGCAGGGGAGTCAGCCGTACCGGCCCGCTCCAGCATGGGGCGGAGGAACTTGGTGAGGTGAAAGACGCCCTTGACGTTGAGGGCGAGGACGCGTTCAAAGGCGCTCTCGTCGGTTTCAGCCATGGGGGCGCCCCAGGTGGCACCGGCGTTGTTTACGAGAACGTCGAGATGGTTCTCACGCTGTCCGAGCTCGTAAGCCAGACGCTGGCACTCGGCTTCGGTCGAGAGGTCGGCAGGAATGGCGATGCAGGTTCCGCCGTTAGCTGAGAGCTCTGCTGCCAGTGCCTCGCATACTTCGGCCTTGCGAGAAGAGATATAGACCTTGGCGCCACCATCCACGAAACCCCGGGCGATCATTTCGCCGATTCCGCGGCTACCGCCAGTTACGAGTACTACCTTGCCCGAAACGTCAAAAAGGTTCATCATGGGTGAAAGTGTAGGTCTAGGCGTCGTAGGTCTTTTGGTTCGGATCGACTGGAATCGCGAAATTCGGTCGGAGCAGTTCGGGGTGCAGGGCCAGCCCCACTTGCATCGCTTCGTCGGAATAGTAGGCCTCAACGACCTCCGTCACAAAACCCGTAGTCACAGAACGGCCCCAGATCACTCGCCAGGCAATAGGGGTGGGCCTTTCGGTCATAAGTGAAACGTACCGCGGAGTGGGGAAGTTCGACTCACGCCGCTGTAGCACCACAGGCTCGACAGAACCTGTGGTGGGCCTGTCGAGGCGCACCACATGATTGACAGTTTGGCGCACGGTGGGCCTCAGAGCCGCAATGGGGACAGAACAGCGCAAGTGACGGCATGCTCTGATAGCAGGCGAGGCAGTCAATCTGCTTGGGCTTGCGAGTGGTCACCAAGTAGCGACCGCCACCCATAAGCCTCAATCCAAATAGGAAGGCGGGTAACCAGAAAACGGCGCTGAAAATTAGCGCAATGAGAGCAAAGCCTCGAGCATTGCCATCGAGCGAGCTGTCCGCAACATTTTTCAGCATCGCAAGCACCCAGCCGCCGCTACAAAGAAGCAGGTACACACCAAAAAACCTCTTGAAATGGGTTTTAGGACTGATTGCACCACCAGTCACAAACGCCAAGCCAAATATGAGGATGGACACCCAGAGGATGGAGCTGAAAAGTAGCGCTATGAGAACAGAGGTGACAGTGAAGCCGAACGCAATATTGCTGAGCAACAAAAGAACGAAGCCGCCGCTCAAAAGAAGCAGCATCACGCCAAGAAACATCTTGGGCTTGGTTTTAGGACTGTATGTGCCCATGTTGTACCTCCTCAAACAGCTCGGGGTGGATCATTGAACGTCCTTTGAAACGCTAGTTTGTCAACACATCACCTGCAGAACTGAAATAACGCCGATAATGTTCGTTATGGTAAGTTATAGATTCATTGCGATTACTGGCTTCCGCTACCTTGGGTCCAATGCCAACCTTCAAACCGACCCACACTCTCCTCGTGCGGCTCCTGGCCGTGCTGGGTGGCGGGTTTCTCGGAGGAGCACTCCGTTACATGATCCTGACGGACTTCACGTTTACGACCGCGACGGGCTTCGGTGTCTATTTGAAGCCCTCGTCACTATCGGACTACCTCGACATTCACCTCTTGGTCATTAATACGGTGGGAGTCTTCGTCGCCACCTGGCTACTGCTCGGCGGAATGGGTAATTCCAGCCCAGACGCCCCAGGAAGGCTTTTTTGGACCACCGGGATACTCGGTGGACTCACCACCTACAGCAGCCTTATTGGCGAACTGGGGCTGATTTGGGGGGACAGTCGGCTCCTAGCGGTACTGGTGGGGACAATTGCCCTCGGGGCGGCCTACGGGGCCGGCCTTCTGGCCTTCTGGCTGCGTCGGCGCTGGGGGCAGGGAAGTCGATGATCAGCTTCTCCATGTTTTGCGCCCTTGGCTGCCTGGTCCGCTATGTGGCCGAAGTTTTTGCCGGTCGAGTCGTTCGAATTCAGCGTCTTTGGGCGACGCTGGCGGTAAATGTCTTTGGGAGCTTGCTAGTGGGCATCGCCAGCCAGCATTTCTTTAGAGAACACAGTCAGGTCCTGGCCTTTTGCGGTGGCATGACGAGTTTTTCAGCCGCCATCGCCGCTCCGGCTCACGCCTGGCGTGATGGACCACGACGCTCAGCCATTCTCGTACTGACCACTACCCCGCTGCTGTGCATCGCGGGCTACACCCTCGGTGCTGCGCTCTAACGAGACCTCCAACAGGTACATGCACGTCATGCCTTTAGACCGGTGGAGTTAGTACGCTCCTCCGTATGACCCCTTCACCTTGGCTCAACGATGCAGTCTCCCTGGTCGACGCTTTCCGTTCAGGAACAATCTCTCCTCTCGAAGCACTTGAGGAGTCGTTAGCGGCGATTGCCAGCTCGCAGCTCAATGCCATTGCCCACCTCGACGCCGACTCTGCCCGAGCCACCGCGGCCACTGCCGATATTTCACTCCCCTTCGGTGGCGTACCCATGGGCATCAAAGAACTCGAAGATGTGCAGGGTTGGCCTCAGACTGAGGCCTCGCTGGTCTTTGCCGATCGTATTGCCTCCAATGACAGCATCCAGGTGCAGCGCCTTCGCGCCGCCGGCGCCGTGATCGCCGCGCAAACTACTGCCTCAGAGTTCGGCGGCATCAATTGCACTCGAACCAAGCTCCACGGCGCCACGCACAATCCCTGGATGCAGGGCAAGACGCCGGGAGGTTCTTCCGGTGGATCGGCAGCCGCGGTAGCTGGCGGCCTTCTTCCCATCGCTTCAGGTGGTGACGGTGGTGGATCCATCAGAATCCCCGCGGGCTTTACCGGTCTCCTCGGCCTCAAGGGCACCTTCGGAAGAATCCCCCGTGGTCCTCACGCCATGCACCCACCGCTCACCGTCAACCTCGGCTGCATGGCTCGCTCGGTGCGTGACACCGCACGATGGTTCGATGTCTGCAACGGCTTTAGCCCCTATGACACCCTGAGCCTTCCACGCGTCCAGAACTGGGAGGCGCAACTTGGCACCATGAACCTCCGCAACAAGCGCGTGGCGATTGTCTACGACCTTGGTAGCGCCATCGTCGGACCTAAGCAAATCGCCGTACTTGAAGACCTCGCAAAGTTTCTTGTCCGAGAGGCGCAACTTCAGCAGGTCGATGTACACATTGCATTCCCGCAAGGTGGTCTCGAGTGGGCGATGTCTAATCTCATTGGGCTCGCCGGCGAACTCGGCGACCGCTACCCCGCTTGCGAGGGCGACCTCACCGGAGAAATCCAACTGGGCATGCGTCTCGCGCAGGATCTTTCAATCACTTCTGCCGGTGCCACGGAACTCTTCCGAGCCGACATGAACTTCCAAATGGCCGAAATCTTCAACCAGACGGATTTCATCATCAGTGCCACAAATCCCAGCGTAAGCCATAATTGTAATGCCACTTCCAGGCTCAACAGATGTGCCCGCATTTCTGTTACCAGCACAACTTCCTAGTGAAGAATTATTGAACGTATGATTTCCTCCAAATTGGTGACCCATTTCATGAGCAACATAATCAATGTCGTAGGCGTCTCCAA
>CALAYR010000141.1 GCA_937894805.1 uncultured Acidimicrobiaceae bacterium
CGCGGATGAAGTTGAGGCTTTCCACTTGGCACATCCTTTGGCCGTCGGACAGCGCACCGTGGTGCAATACCTCGAGCGCATGCGGATTGCGGCTAATTTCGCAAGAACATTCGCCCCCAGGTCTAGGAGCATCCGTGTTAAAGGTCATTCTCATATGTCTCGCCCTCCAGTTCTTACTGGAGCTCCCCGACAAGACCATGATTGCGATGATCTATATGGGTACTCGTGCGCGCCCATTCAATGTTTTCGTTGGTGGCGCTCTGGCCTTCGTCTTGCACATGGGAATCGCCGTAGGAGCCGGTGGTCTTTTGACCCTGCTACCGCAGACGCCCAAGGAAATCGTTATTGCCGTACTGTTCCTCGTCGGGGCCTTCTACCTCCTCTTCGTCTCCGAGAAGGAAGAGGAAGAGGAAGGTCAAGAAGAGGCCCAGGCCGAACACCCCGGTAAGCGCTGGCGTGAAATGGCCACGGCCTTCGGCGTTATCTTCGTGGGCGAGTTCGGTGACCTCACGCAGATTCAGGCCGCCAACTTGACGGTGAAGTACCACGACGTCACCAACGGTGCGCTAGCCGTCTTTATCGGTTCATCGCTCGCCCTAGTTCTCATTGCCTTCATGGGCGCCTTCGGTGGCAAGGTCCTCGTTCGCGTCTTGCCTTTAGCCACCATCCGTAAGATCGGCGGAGTCGTCTTCTTAGGTATGGGTATCTACACCATCCTCCAGATCTTCCACGTGCTCCACTAGTGGGTCGTCTCGAGGAACTCCTCACCTTTGCGGCCACCGTCAAGGGCTTCATGCCGCTTGATGAAGGTCAAGCCCTCACCGATGCTGCTCTCGAAGCGGGGACGAAAAATCCCGCCGGTACTTGGCTTGAAGTTGGCGCCTACTGCGGCAAGTCAGCCGTCTACCTCGGCGCCGCGGCCGAAGCGACGTCGTCCGTCTTCTACTCCCTCGACCACCACCACGGATCGGAAGAAAATCAGTCGGGCTGGGAGCACCACGACACCACGTTGATTGACGCCGTCGATGGTCGCCTCAACACCTTGCCCCAGTGGCAACGCACCATCGCCGACGCGAAGCTGGAGGCCACGGTCATTGGCCTCGTGGGTCTTTCACTCGTGGTGGCGAAGCACTTCCCCGTGGAGCTCGATTTGCTCTTTATTGACGGCGGTCACGGGCACGATGTGGCCTGGGCCGACTATCACGCGTGGACACCCAAGGTTCGTTCCGGCGGCACGTTGCTCATCCACGATGTCTTTCCCGACCCCGCTGACGGTGGTCGTCCCCCGTATGAGATTTACTGCGCCGCTCTCGAGAGTGGTCGCTTTAGCGAAGTGCGCGCCGTGGGCAGCCTTCGCGTTCTGCTCGCAAACTAGACGCACTCCCCGGCGAGGCCCAATGGGCAACCCGGTTCGGCCAAGTCCATCACTGCCGGCAACACTTCTTCTCGGAAGAGTCCGGCCGCTGGTGAGTAATTCAACAGCGCGTCAGCCGCCAAGATGATCGCACCGGCCGTGTAGGACGTCGTCTCTTGATCGGGGAAGGTCACGGTCTCGGGGTAGGCAATGCCCGTGAAATAGGAACCGTCTTCACGACGGTGGCGACGTGTCAAAAAGAAGAGATCGAGCGCACGTTCCTTCCAGCCCACAGCGTCAAGGGCGATAACGCACTCGGCCGTTTCAGCGGCGGTGACCCAATCGTTAGTCGAGACACAGCGAACGCCGTAGCCGTCCATGATGTGACGTTCCCAGCCATCGTTTAAACGAGTAACGGCCGCCTCGTGCGTCAGTGCGCCGGCGAGCACGGGGTAGTACCAGTCCATGGCGAACTCGTTCTTCGGAGCGAAGGCGCCACGGTGGTGCGCAATGGCGTGACCAAGTCGGCCGGCCGCCAGTTCCCACGCGGGGCGAGTCATGCCGAGTCGTTCAGCCAGGGCGACGCCACAACGCAGTGAGTGAAAGATGGAAGAGGAACCAGTGAGAAGGGCGTAACCCTCGGCTCGGCCCGTTGCGTCCAAGCTCCAGCGAATGGTGCCGTCGGGGAGCTGCCAACGGAGCACGAACTCCAGCGCCTTCTCCACGGCGGGGAATAGTTGGCGGGCGAACTCCTCGTCATCGGTAACGAGGACGTAGTGATAAAGACCGGCTGCGATGTAGGCGCAGACGTTGGTGTCGAGTCGGGAATCCTTGACGGCACTGCCGACGTAGTAGTTAAACCAGCTACCGTCACCGAGCTGGATATCGGCCAACCACTGGTAGGCCCGTTGTGCTTCGGCCACCCGATTGGTCACCGTGAGGGCCATGGCCGCTTCGACGTGATTCCAGGCGTCACAGTGGCCGCCGGGGAACCAGGGAATCTGGCCATCGGGAAGCTGCAGATCGGCGAGGTGGCGTGACGTCGCCTCAATCTCCGCGGCGCTAAGGACATCAGGGATGCCCGGCATGGTGGAGATCGAGACGGGCACTAGGCGGCCTCGGGCTTACGTAAGTAAATGATGAGGGACTTACCCATGAGTGGCGACATGACCTTCTCCAGGTTGCGGGTGAGCGCGGGGCCCTTCATGATGTCCCACACCAAGAGACGGTGGTAGAGCTTGACGGCCCAGTTGGTGTCGTTCTTCGTGCCGACGAGACACTTGAGCCACCAGTAGGGGCTGTGGAGTCCGTGGGCGTAATGGTGACCGGTGACCTTGAGTCCCGTCTTTTCCAAACGGCTCTGGGCCACCGAGCGGCGGTAGATCCGGACGTGACCGCCGGGGGTCATGTGGTACTCGTCAGACAGTGCCCAGTTAATAAGTTCAGGTCCCCAGCGCGGAATCGTGATGGCCATCGTGCCACCGGGGCGCAAGACGCGGGTCAGTTCAGCCATGGCTCCCTCGTCATTGGGAATGTGCTCGAGCACTTCGGAGCAGATGACGCGGTCGAACGTCCCGTCAGGGAACGGGAGGTTCAGGGCGTCACCCTGCACGACGCCGACCTTGGTCGTCTCAGCCGGGAGTTCCCCCGCGTCGACCATGGCGGCGAACGTATTCAGCACGCCATTCACTTCATCCTCACCGGCGTCGAGGGCCACCACGTGGGCACCGCGACGGGCCGCTTCAAAGGCGTGACGACCAAAGCCGCAGCCGAGGTCCAAGATCTTGTCGCCGGGCTTGAGGCCGAGCTTGTCGTAGTTAGCAGTAAGCATTATTCGAACGTCATCGATTCTGGGAGCGGCTGTCCCGTCAAAATTGCGTCATAACACGCCGCCGTTCCGCGTGCCGTTACTTCCCAGGTGAAGCGCTTAATAACGCGCTCACGACCCGCATCGCCCAAGCGCTTCTGCTCCGCGGGGCTATCCAAGAGATCGCGAATGGCCGCCACGAGTGCGTCGGGGTTATTCGGCTCCACCAAGATGCCGGTTTCACCACTGACACCAACCACTTCGGGCAGGGCGCCACCGGTCGTGGCGACAACAGGTACACCACAGCTCATGGCTTCAATCGCGGGTAGCGAGAAACCCTCATAGAGACTCGGCACGACGGCCACTTCGGCTTCGCCGTAGAGACGGGCCAACTCTTCGTCACTGACACCCGAGATGGTTTTCACGATGTCGGTGAGACCCAGACGGTCCATGGCCGTAGCCACACGACCACCGGGACGGGGCTTGCCAATAACGACGAGTTCGATTTCACGTTCGGCGCGGAGCTTGGCCACGGCCTCGAGCAACGGGACGAGACCCTTCATCGGAACATCCGACGACGACGTCACCATCAGGCGACCCTTCTTCTTCGTCACGTCGCTGTAAGGGCGAAAGACGTTGTGATCAACGCCGACCGGCACGATTGTCATGCGGTCGAGCGGGACCTGCATCTGCGCGTTGATATCTACCTTGGAGTTACCTGAGACAGTGAGGACGTGAGGCATGGCACGCGCGACTCGGACCTGCATGCGCAGGAAACCGAACCAGCGACGCTGCGAAATGTTTTGGCGAATCGTCTCGGTGTGGTCGAGCGCAATACGGCGATCAACCGTGATGGGGTGATGCAACGTCTGGAGCATGGGCCAGCCGTCTTTTTCACTCAATTGCAGGATTCCCGTACCGAGGCACTGGTTGTCGTGGATGAGATCAAACTCCGAGCGACGAGCGTTCAGGATGGGGCGAATCCGGCGAGAGAAGGCCAGGGGTTCCCCGAAGCCGGCTGAGCACATGATCAAGAACTCGGTCCAGTCGGCCCAGGTCCTCAGTTCGCGGAGCATCGGCACGCGGAAGGGGTCGGGGTTGCGGTAGAGGTCGAGACCGGGCACGGGGGTGAAACCCACGCCCTCGTCCAGCTCGGGCCAGGGCTGCCCGGCGAAGACTTCGACGCTGTAGCCCAGCGCTACCAGTTCCCGACTGAGGTGACGGGTGTAAACACCCTGACCACCGCAGGTGGGGTTACCCCGGTAGACGAGAAACGCAATACGGGCCTTGCCGTTCTTGGCCGGAGCGGGAGCGACGCGAGGGGGCACCGTAATGGCCTTGGTCCGCGCGGCTGAGGCTCGGGTCTCTTTAATGGCTTGGAGGGGCGTACGGGGCACGGAACTCGCTAACGAATGGGGGTTTCCTATTCTCTCACCTTCACCCCCCGGGGCACAAGAGGCTGATTTGAGGGGCCTGCCGGCTCGCTACGATTGCCATCATGGATTTGACATACACCCCAGAAGCTGAGGCGTTCCGCGCCGAGATCCGTTCGTGGCTTGAAGCCAACCTACCTAAGGGCTGGTTTGACGACGGATTCAAAATGACCGATGCCGAGCGCGCTGAGTTCAACGCCACGTGGACAGAGAAGCTGTTCGCCGGTGGTTGGATCTGTGCCGGTTGGCCAGTGGAGTACGGCGGCAAGGGTCTCACCCTCATGCAGCAGGTCGTCCTCAACGAAGAGTTCGCACGTGCACAGTCACCACTTCGCGCCGACTTCTTCGGCGACACGCTCGTAGGACCCACCATTCTTCAGTGGGGTACCGAAGAGCAGAAGCAGGAATTCATCCCCGGCATTCTCGAGGGCAAGATCGCATGGTGCCAGGGCTTCAGTGAGCCCAACTCCGGCTCCGACCTCGCCAGCCTGAAGACCGAGGCCGTCCTCGACGGTGACGAGTGGGTCATCAACGGTCAGAAGGTCTGGACGACCTTGGCCCAGCACGCCGACTACGTCTTCTTGCTCTGCCGCACCGACAAGGACGCGCCACAGCACGCCGGTATCTCCTACCTCCTCGTGCCGATGAACCAAGAAGGTGTGGAAGTACGTCCCATCATCCAGGTCGACGGTTCAGCCGAGTTCAACGAAGTCTTCTTCACCAACGCCCGTTGCAAGAAGGAAAACGTTGTCGGTGGCGTAAACAACGGTTGGAAGGTCGCTATGACGACCCTGGGCTTCGAGCGTGGCTCGAGCTCAACCACCGGGTACCGTCGCTTCTTGAAGGAGTGGGAACTCATCGTCAAGGCCGCTCAGAAGAACGGTAAGAACGAAGACAAGATCATCCGCGACGGCCTCGTGAAGGCCTGGCAGAAGGTCAAGATCATGGAAGTCAATGGCTACCGCTCATTGACTGACGCCCTGAACGGCACCCACCACTCAGCCCTCAACGGTGCTTGCAACAAGATGTTCTGGTCCGAGTACCACCGCGACACGATGGAGCTCGCGCTCGACGTGCTCGGTATGGACGCCCAGATTCTCACCGGTAAGGGCGGCGGCGACAGCTCGATGCCCGGTCAAGGTCGAGGCCGTGCGGACTACCCCGTGTCAGACCTCCAGGCCGGCTTCTTCTTCTCGCGTTCTGAGACCATCTGGGGTGGTACCGCTGAGATTCAGCGCAACATCATCTCCGAGCGTGCTCTGGGCCTACCAAAGGAACCCAAGCCTGCGAAGTAGTTAGACCTCGTAAAAAATGCCCCGCGCTTTTGGCGCGGGGCATTTTTCTTGTTCGATGTCGAACTAGTTACCTTCAAGAAAAACAAGACTCGTGAAGTCGGTCAATTCCTCAAGACGTAATTGCTTGAACGGTTCGTAGTCCGCTGAGTTGTACCACTCTTGTGCCGCCTCAAGGCTGGTGAACTTCAAAATCGCAGCCCAGTTGCCCTTGAACTCACCTTCAATAGTCTCGGAGGCCATTGTTCCGGCGATCATTTCAACGTTCCACGCCGCCAGGATTGGCATTACGTGTTGCGCGTATCGAGCCATGAAGTCCTCCGGGTTCTTCATGTTGATTTGAACCATGGCGTAAGCCGGCTTAGCTACTTCAGTCATTGAGACTCCTTTAATCATTTAACTTGTAATTAGCAACTTAAATGATTAACTTGCGAATTGCAAGTACAGGCGCAGGCGGAAATCAGAGAATCGTCACGATCTCGGGGTGGAGTTCCCTGAGGTTCTTTTGCGACCACCGGGCGACCGCCTCCAGGATTGGTCGAAGTTCCAACCCGCTCGTCGTGAGGCGATAGGCGTTATTGCGTGCCGGTCGATCGAGATCGACGTGCTCGATAATCCCGAGGGCCGTGAGCGACTTAAGTCGCGCAGCCAAGATGTTGGTGGAGATCCCCTCCGGTGACTCGCAGAACTGCGAATACGTGCGGCTTTCATGCTCCAAGAGATCGCGAACGATGACCAGCGACCACTTGTCACCAAGTACGTCTAAGCCGGATGCAATTGGACAGACCGATCGCCAGTGAACAGAATCAGCTTCGAGTCGTGATGCCATAGGTTCCTACTTCGCTAGTGCGTTCGCCATTTCTACAAGAGACGTATCGATTGACGTCGGCTTCCATCCCAGTACATCGTATGTTTCTTGATTGCGATATGCGATGCGCTTACCGAGCTGTGGCACCATTCCCTTAGCTTCTCGATCGAAGAGGCTCATCAGTTTGATTGCGAAGTTCGGGGCCTTGCGAGTCGGCACCTTGGCAAAGCCCGCTGATCGCAGCACGCTCGCTACGTGCGCCATGGCCACCGGCTCGGCCGTCGCCGCAATAAAGCGGCGACCAGCCGCCTTGGCAGTACTCAGGGCGGCTACGTGAAGTCGAGCGATATCACGTACGTCGACCATGCCCATCGCCACATCGGGAATCATGGGCAGCTTGCCACCGACCAGATCCCGAATCATGGCGACACTCTGACCGTCGCCCGGTGCGCCGAGTGACGGACCAAGGATAAATCCCGGATTGATGCTGACGAGTTCAGTTGGGGTTCCAGTCACCGCATCCCACGCAGCACGTTCGGCGAGCGCCTTGCTCTTGGCGTAGGCCCCAATCTTACTTTCGGTGTCGACCCAGGCGTCAGGACCATACGTACCGCTGGGCTTACCGGTCGTCATCGCCACCACCGAAGAAGTCAGCACGACTCGGCGGACCCCAGCGTGAACGGCCGCGTTGAGGACCCGCTTCGTGCCGTCAACTGCCGGGGTGATCATGTCACTTTCATTCTTGGGCTCTGCGAGGTAGAAGGGTGAAGCCACGTGAATCACGTAGTTACAGCCCGTCACCGCTTCGTTCCAACCAGCATCAGCGAGCAGATCCGCTTCGACAAACTCCAGATTCTCAACCGAGGTGACAGCCTCAATTGCTGCCTTTGTGGCCTGCGCCTTCGCGATTGAGCGAACCGTACCCCGGACCAGATAGCCATTCTTTAATAGTTCAGCGGCGACGTGCTGACCGACATAGCCACTGATGCCCGTTACTAAAACTCGATCATTCACAAAACTCTCCATCCCTTTGGTTGGGGGCGACCCCGAACTCCTGGAAGGAGTATAACTTGCATTTAGCAAGTTATACCTACGGCTGCCTCGATTGTCGCACCAACATGAGCCCGGTGAGGAACGTCAATCCCGCTCCGACACCGAGGCCTACTCGGGGATTGGTGAGGTTGCAGATAACACCAATGATGGGCGCGCCAATCGGTGTTGAACCCAGGAAGGCCGTGGCGTGCAGACTCATCACGCGGCCGCGCATCTCTTCGGTGGAGTTCAGCTGCAACATTGCGTTACCCGTGGAAACAAAGGCGATAGAGAAGGCACCGGTGGGAACGAGCAAGATCGTCGCCACTAGCTGATTAGGGCTGAGCGCCACCCCCGCCATGCAGAGGCCGAAGAGGACGCCGAGCGTGCTCATGAGCTTCAGTGACGGGCGTGAACGGTGGGCCACCGTGAGTCCGCCCAAGATGGCCCCGAGGCCCATCGCGCTCAGCAAGATGCCGTAGTCACCGGCCCGTTGGTCGTGAAAGGTTCGCTGGACCAGTAGTGGCAGTGTCACGGTGAAGTTGAAGGCGAAGGTCCCGACAATGGCGACGGCGATTAAAGGTCGACGGAGGACAGGGTTGCTCTTCACGTACCGCAGGCCGAGCATGACCTGGCCCTTGGCGCGCGTTACTCGGCGGATTGGTGTGAGTTTGGAACCATCCATGGCCAGGAGCGCGATCAACACGGCGACGTAGCTGCCGGCGTTCACAAAGAAGCAAGCAGCAGTCCCCCACGCGGCGATGACGCCGGCCGAAATGGCGGGTCCGATTAATCGACCGGAGTTCATCAGGGCACTGTTAAGACTCACGGCATTCGTGATGAGGTCCCGACCCACCATCTCTTGAATAAATGCCTGGCGGGCCGGCACGTCGAACATGTTGGAGACGCCGAGGGCTAGCGAGAGGACAAAAACCTGCCACACCTGAGCGTGGTGAGTCGAGACCAACAGGCCCAGGACCAGGGCCGACAGTCCGGCCGTTGACTGGGTGACGTAGAGAACCTTGCGCTTGCTGGTCCGGTCGACGAGGAGTCCGCCGTAGGAGCCGAGCAGGAGCATCGGTAGGTACTGCAGTGCTACGGAGACACCGAGGTAGAAACCGTTGTGGCCAGTGAGCTGGAGTATCAGCCAGCCTTGGGCGACCGACTGCATCCAGGTGCCGCTCATCGAGATCACCTGGCTGATGAAGAACAGCCTGAAGTTGTAGGTGTGCAGCGAGCGGAAGGTGCG
>CALAYR010000142.1 GCA_937894805.1 uncultured Acidimicrobiaceae bacterium
ACCCCAACTATTCCTACAGCCAAAGCGGCGCCATCACCCAGGCCACGACGCACTTTGCTGCCGCCGCCTATTGGCCGAACGGTCAACTCTGCTGGACTAGCGCGACGTCCACGAGTTCACCGAGTTGCAGCACCGTGCCCACCGGCGCCACCACCTATAACTACGACCTAAACGGCAACCGGACGAGTTCGACCTCACCTTTGAACTCCACATCACTGACGTGGCAGTCAACTTCTGGCAGGCTCGTCTGTGTGAACACCGCGGGAACCTCCTGTTCGACCACTGCACCAACGTCCACCACCACGCTCTACTCCTACGACGGAGAGGGACATCGCACCAGCAGTTTCAACAACGGCGTGACCAACGCTTTTATCTGGGACACCGGGGCCTCGCAGCTGCTCGCTGACTCCACGCACGATTACGTCTATGTCCAGAGTTCCGTCACCCCCGATCTGCAGATCAACCTCACCACTGGCACCGTTGATCTGCTCATTCAGGACCAAAACGCCAACACCAGAGGCGTGGTCCAAATCGTCGGCGCCAACAGCACGTGTGACGGCACGATTGTGAACTACACCGACTACGACGCCTACGGCAACGCGATTACCCAGTCGGGAGGCTCCATCAATCCCGGTGGCATGGCGAATGGGGGAGTCTCAACTGACATCTCCACATCCTTCGCCTTTGGCGCGGGCTACTTAGACGCCTCGAACCTCACCTACCTAGTCCACCGCTACCTCGACAACGAGACCGGACAGTTCATCAGCGTCGACCCACTGGTTGATCAGACCCGTGAGGCGTATGTCTATGCGGGGGATGCGCCGGTGATGGCGATTGATCCTCAAGGACACTATAGCTACACTTTTGACTGGAATTTAAAAATGTATTCGACGCAATCAGATTTTACTCGAGACAAAGTATTCTCCTTTTTGTTGAGACACATAGCCGACACATTTCCATTTCCTAATTCATGCAAGACCATTCGAAAAATTGGACAACAATGTGTATTGGAGCCATTGTGGATATTATCCACAGATAAACTTCATGTCTCTAAACTCGTCAAGAGTAACCCAGCACAGTCTCCTGACCGTAATAGTTCTGATTACTTCCAGTTCACCGTTGATTCATGGACTACAGACATTGGGCATTTTACTGTCGACCCGCCTGGATCGTGGATTCGTTTCGGCATCTACTTTGATGCTGCCAAGTCACCTCACCTTTACCAATCGGCGCATGCAGGCAAAACCAAATTGAATCAAGTACCGCATGCTTTGACCATTGCTCAAGCTGAGTGGGGGGTCATGGCAGACCAACTAAGAACCGAATTGATATACATGCCTCTCAGTAGTTAACTTTGCAAAGAGTGCGTGCCTGACATGCTAAGCAATCCCATGCCAAGAAACATTGCAAAAAATCATCGAGCGCAGGAGCGATAAATGAATGATAATCGCGAAGGTTGGAATCAAGTTGAACAATCGGCTCGTAAATCCTTAGTCGTGACCATGCTGCTGCTGGCCTTGGTGACAACTCTTCCGGGAGTTGCCATGTGGCAGTGGATAGCCAGATCTCAGCTTCAAGGTGGATTTGTGGACACCTTTGTTTACTCTGAGGTTTTGAGCCTGACGCCACTTATTTTTGGAACCATTGCATTGATTAGGAAGCAAAGTCTTGGCATTGGTCTGGTTGCAGCGAATTGCACCAGTTTTGCTTTACTGGTGTTGTACTTGGCAATCTTCTTGCTTTGATGCATGAGTGGACAAGAGATGGCGTGAATCGCACTGGGTTTAGTGGAGACTAAATCGTTTCCAAAACGGCCAGAGTTTCTGACTCGTTGGATTCATAGTAGGCGGCTTCGAACTCGGCTGGCAGCACGTATGAGGGACCACCTCACGTAGTCCAGTGCCTCGTGAATTCGCCGATTATTGAACCAGTCGACGTATTTAAGGGTCTCCCACTCCACGTGCTCGACATTGCGCCAGGGTCCCTTGATAGATGTATAGAAAGGTTACGACTCCTCAGCTCCTTTTGACCTGAGGATGAAGTCCTTCTATGGGCCCCGACGGGGGCGAAGCGCCCCGGAAGGGGCCACGTGTGCTGATCAACAACTCTCTCGACATCAAGCCGCTAGAAATTTCTCAGGGAAATTTGTGCGATTCAGTTCAAATTCGGTGGCTTATCTAATAGGGAGTGGTGTTCATTCCCTATTGGGAGCCAGATATGGGATCGCCTTCTAAGACCGTCGAGTTGAAATGCTGTGCTGGGGTTCGTCGTCAGCGGCTCACTTGTGCCGTTCCGAACTTGGATTAGACGATTCATGCTGACGACTGATGAACTGCGAGCAATCCTTGGTCCTAACTACCGCCTCACCGATGAGGATCTTTCGTTTCTCTTGCTCCACCTGACCAACCTGGCCCGGCTTTCTCTAACAATGGTCCCGGTTGATTCGACCGTTGTGAAAGTAGAAAAGGAGAAGCCGTGCCCCGAGCCGTCATCTACGTCCGCGTCTCAACTTCAGACCAGGTCGACAACTACTCACTCGAAACCCAAGAGAACGAGTGCTCGAACTACTGCGAACGCCAAGGACTCGTCGTCGACCGAATCTTTCGCGAAGAGGGTGAGTCCGCCAAGACCGTGAATCGCACCGAGCTCCAAGAGATGCTGCGCTATCTCTCGAGTCACGCCAAGAAACGAGAGATCACCCACGTGGTGGTCTATCGCGTGGACCGACTGGCGCGCGAAGTGGGCGGACACCACACCATCAAGGCCACCCTCTCACGGCTCAACGTGACCTTGCACTCCGTGCTGGAACGATTCGACGAGTCCCCCACTGGCAAATTGACCGAGAACTTGATGGCCGTGCTCGCGCAGTTCGATAACGACCTACGCAGTCAGCGCACCAAGGACGGCATGCGGGCGGCAGTTGCCCATGGTCGCTGGGTCTGGCGAGCCCCCTACGGCTATCGCAATGGCGCCAAGAGTGAACCGAGCCTCATCCCCGACGAAGTTGAGGCACCGATTGTCCGCGAGATCTTCAGCCGAGCCGCCGCTGGCGAGTCCAAGGATGCACTACGCCGCTGGGCCGCCTCGCAGGGTCTCGTGACCGCGACGGGCAAAGCGCTTTCGCCCTCACAGATGCACCGCATGCTCAACAACCCTCTCTACGTCGGACAGATCCGCCAGTCAACGTTGGATGTCGTTCACGCTGGCGACTTTGAACCACTGATCGACCCCGAAACCTTTCGGATGGCTACTCACTCCATCACCCAGGGCGGTGCTCGGGCCCAACCACGATCACTGCATGATCCGGACTTCCCGCTTCGTCGCAACGTCCGCTGTGGACCGTGTGACTGGCCCCTCACGGCCTCGTGGTCGACTGGTCGCCACGGTGTTCGCTACGCCTACTACCGCTGCCGCAACGGCGAGTGTCGGGCCACCAGGGTGAAAAAGGCCGACATGGAGGCGGCCTTCGCCGAGTGGCTGGACCGGGTGTCACTCCCGGAGGTCTTCTTTGAGGCCATGCTCAAGATCCTCCCCGATATTGTCCGAACCGCTCAAGCCTCACGAGACGCCGAGCGAGCCCGCGTTCGCACCGCTCTCGCCGACCTCGAGACCCGAGAGACCAAGCTCATGGACTCCTACCTTGCTGGCGTTGGCATCAACGATGCAACCTTCACCCGACACCTGCGATCGATTACCGAGGCGCGGATCTCCCTCCAGGAGTCACAGGCGGCACTGGAGCTCGGTGACATTGATCTAGAGGCAACGATTGCCAAAGCCCGACGAATCTTCTCTGATTTGCGAGGCAGTTGGAACCGGCTTGAAGCCATACAGCGTCAGCAGTTTCTCCGCATCTTGATACCAGATGGGATTAGGTATGAAAATGGGGTAGTTGGAACCGCCGAAACGCTAGATGCGATAAGGGGAATCGTCGCCTATGACGACGCAAAATTGCAGATGGCAGTCCCAGCGGGATTCGAACCCGCGTAG
>CALAYR010000143.1 GCA_937894805.1 uncultured Acidimicrobiaceae bacterium
GACATCACTGAGGTTCCGCCATCGCCCCAGTAGGTGCCTTGGAGAAGTGGGGAGGTCATACGCCATTGCGACATAGCCAGCGACGCGTTCGTCACCCAGACCGTCACCATGTAGTTCGGGGGTAAGTCACTGACAGAAATACTTGAGCCATCCGCGGAGAGATCAGCGACGGTCGTGCTCTCGTTGTTAAGGGCTGGTCCCGTCAACGTGGGCACCGTAACGATGGGGTCGTACGTTGATGTTGCTCCCAAATCTGTTGAGGCTCCATCGCCAGCGGCGTTCGTTGCCCGGACCGAGAGGTTGTAACTCACACCCGGGCTGAGACCACCCACGACACAGGTGTACATGCCCGAGTCTTGATTGGTCATGCCGACCTGGTTCGTCACGCAGCTGTGGGCGTCACCCTCGGGGCCCGTCGCCGTAACGCGGTACGACGTAATAGCGCCACCGAAACCCTGATACGCCGACGGAGACCAGTCGGCCCGAATCCACGTTGCGCCGAATGTATAGACGTAGGCACTGCGGGGCACGGAAGGTTCGTTGCTCTGCGGCATGGCCGAAACACCCGAAGAGGAGAATCGGTGGGGCCAGCTATCAAAGTCGATTGGTGCCGCCTGGCCGAACAGGCCACCGACGTAGAGCGGATAGTAGCCGGGGGTTTCAACGAAGGTCGGACCAGTCGCGTTGCTGTAGGTGCTGTAGTTGTCGCCACACCATTCGTTACCGATGTAGATGGTGCCCGTGCTGTCGGTCGTAAGCCAGTAGGGATTACAGAGATCCATAGCCTTCCACGACGCCTCGTACCATGCACCATCGACGCCATCAAAAATATTGTCCGTGAGCGCTGCAAGATCGTCACGGCAGTTGTCGGAGATCCAGATAGTTCCGTCTCGATCAATCGTGACGCCATTAATGCAGTTTGAGCCGTCGATGTACTTCACATACCACTGGGCCGTGCCGTAGTCGTAGACGTGCAGCGAGTTGTCATCGGTGGCGAAGACCAACTGACCATTCGGACCAATCGCGAACTGGTAGCCACTACCCCAGGTGTTCCACCCGATGTACGTGTAGTTGCCGAAGTTATCGAAGTAGTACATGTCGCCGCAGTTGTTTTGAATGTAGACACCGCCGTTTGGTCCGGCCACCATGAACTGCACCGCGCAGTCCCAACCCTCAGTCACGCCGGAGTTAGCCCGAGAGAACAGGTCTTGGGTCGTGGCGTCCGAACTAATAAAGCCATCCCAGTTGTCATACGCCAACCAACCAGAACCCCATTCGATAATGGCCTGCGGGTTACGCAGTGTCGGCAGTACTGAACTGTTGGACTCTCCCGCCACATTGGTCGCCGTAACGCTGAAGCCGTACGACGTGAAGTTCGTTAAACCAGTAATGGTGCAGGAGAACTCTTCACTGGACACAGAACACGACCCGGTGAAGTCGCCAGTCTGGTCGAAGGCGTACGCGGTGTAGGTCAAAATGGCCGATCCGCCATCACTAACCGGAGCGTTCCACGAAATCGTGACTTGGCTCACCCCGGGAGTTGCCGTTACCTGTTGCGGTGCGTCGGGGGTGGTGAAGGGCGTTGCGGTGATCGCCGTTGAGGCCGCTGAATCGCCGGAGTCGTTGGTGGCCACCACGGTGACGGTGTACTCAACACCATTGGTGAGCCCGGAAATCGAGCAAATCGTCCACATCGACGTGATGCCGGGACCGGCGAGACAGGTGTAGCTGTTACCACTGCCGTCGGTAGCGGTAGCGAGGAAGCTCGTCACGGCCGAACCACCATCACTCTGCGGCCAGGACCACGAAACTTCGAGCGTGGCGTTGCCAACGCTCACCGTGACGTTCGTCGGTGCGTCGGGAGCCGAAACGGGTGGGGTCGGGGTCGCCGTGAGAGCGGAGGAATTCAGAGAGTCACCAGCGTTGTTCGTGGCCACAATGGTGATGGAGTAGGTGACACCATTCGTGAGACCCTGAATGATGCAACTCGTGCCGTTCGTCACGCATGTAAAGAGTCCGCCATCGCCGTCATCGGCTGATGCGGTGTAGCGGAAGATTGCGTCTCCGCCATCGGTCACCGGAGCAATCCAACTCACATCCAGCGTTCCGTCGCCCACCGTTACCGATGGAGACGAGGGTGACGCCGGCGTCGTGTACGGCGTAGCGGCGCGAGGGGTCGAATTTCCGGAGTCACCGGCTTCCGTAGTCGCTACCACCGTGATGATGTACGTGACGCCATTTGTTAAATCGGTGAGCACACAGCTCAACTTCGATGTCTGGCAAGTAACGATGCCGCCATCGAGGTCATCGGCCGTCACGGTGTAGCCCGTGATAGCGCTACCGCCACTCGACAACGGTGCGGAGAACGTAACGGTCAAGGTGCCATCACCCGGTGTCGCCGAAATATCAGTCGGTGCCCCGGGGTTGGTCTTGGGAATCGTTGATTGAGACGTCGAAGAGTCCGAGTCGCCCGTCGCGTTCGTCGCCACCACGGTGAAGCTGTAGGTCGTACCGTTCGTCAGACCGATGACAACACAGGTCGTGGTTGAGGTCGTGCACGTGAAGAGGCCGCCATCGCCATCATCGGCCATCACGGTGTAGTTCGTTATCTCGGTACCACCCACAAAACGAGGAGCAGTCCACGAAACCGTGGCACTTCCATTTCCGGGGGTCACGGCGAGATCGGTTGGTGCACCGGGCACCGAACCAGGGGTGCCGCTCACCGGCGATGACGAAGTTGAGTCGCCCACGCCATTGGTCGCGATCACGGTCACCGAATAGGTCACGCCATCAGTTAGACCTGAAATCGTGCAGGTCAGTGCCGAGGTGTTGCAGGTAAAGAGGCCACCCTCGCCATCGTCGGCCGTCACGGTGTAGCCGGTGATAGCACCACCACCATCGCTACTGGGCGTGAGCCACGCCACCGTCAAGCTCTCAGGAGCACCCGAGACGGTCACGTCGAGAGGGGCACCGGGAGCGTTGTAGCCCGTGAGCACTGGTTCACTCGTGGTCGACGCGACGGAGTAGCCGATGGCGTTGTGGGCCAAGACGCGCACCACGTAGGTAGTTGCAGGGGAGAGTCCGATGATTTCACAGGACTCGGTGACAACTCGGCAGTGCGCCACGGGAGCCCCACTGCTCTCCAAGTAGGCCGTGGCGATATAGCTATCGATTGCGAGTCCACCGTTTGAGGCTGGTGCGTCCCAGCTCACCCCGATGGAGTCTGGAGAGGGTGCGACATCGATGTTGGCAGGAGCGTCGGGGCGATCAACAATGGTGAGTGATGCCGAGGGCGATGAGGCGGGTGACGTGCCCACCGCGTTGGTTGCCGTCACCGTAAACGTGTAGGTGGTTCCAGCGGTGAGCTCTGCGATAACACAGGTGGTGGTGGCCGATTGACAGGTCATGCCACCGGGAGTTGCGGTGACGGTGTAACTCGTTACGGGATTAGAAAGACCCGTGACGGGAACCCACGTCACTCGGGCGTGGAGACCGAAGGCCATTGCGCTCACCGAGCGCGGGGCGAAAGGCCGTGAGGCCACCGGGGTCACGGTTCGAGTCACCGATGGTGCGGAACTGCCGAGGTTGTTTACGGCCACGACCGTGGCCGAGTACACCGTTCCGTTAGTGAGACCACGGACCGCACAGACCGTTGCAACGGTTACGCAGCTGGCGTTGTTGGGTCGCACCATCACGACGTACCGCGTGGCGCCATCTGTTCCGGTCCACGAGAAGGCCGCCTGCTGATCGCCCGCGGTGGCCACAAAGTTCGTCGGGGTGGTTGGAATCGAACTGGCCCCGAGTGCGTGACGCACGGGGAGTTTGGTGTGATGCACGGGAAGTTTGGCGTGGTGCCCACGGGCCATGGCGGCGTGCTTGCGATGCTTCAAACTGGCGTTCGCTGGAGCGGCCGATGACAGAACCAGGGCGGAGAGAACTGAAGCCGTGACAACTCGACGAAGAAGGTTGGTCATTAGATCAACCGTCCCGTCAACTGGAGTGCCGTTATGACGACCACGACCACACCCGCCAGACGGGTCGTCCACGTCACGGGGAAGTCTTCACCGTCGAGGGCCGAGACCATCGCGTAGAGCAGTCCAACTACACCGAGCAAGAGCAAGAGACCGGCGACTTGCCAGAAACCATCGGTGGTGATCTGACCCATCAAACGACCACCGAGCGTACCGATGGTCGCCATCACCAAGATGTTCGCAACGCCGCGAGGCACGAGGCGATACAGCGCCTTGGGCAATTGTCCCGAAATCTTCGGCGCCACGAATCCCTGGGCCATTTGCAGTCCAATCAGAACGAGCAGGACCCAGCTCCAGCCCAAGAAGGCGTGGAGGAGAAGAGCCGTGAAGACCTGTCGAAGGATCTGGGAAGTGGTTGAGGCCCACGTGGCCTGGCTGGGCTTGTGGTCCGGCGAGACCTCGGCGAGACGACGAGGGAAGTGGATAATGGCCACCGTGGAGATGGCGTAACGAGCAAAGAGCGCCAAACCGACGGCGACACCGATAAAGAGGGCGTGCTTGGTTATCGGTAGATCCAAACCGGCCGCCGAGGCCGAGGCGCCAATTAGCTGGGTCGCGAGGAAGCCACCGAAGAGTGGACCAACGACCATGTCGCCGGCCCGCTTCCATCGATCTTGGAAACTCGCAAAGGAGTCTCGGATAAGCGGACGCACACCCTTGACGATGATCGCCGTACCGAAGAGGAGGGCCGCGGTTAAGGAGAAGGAGACGGCCATGCTGAGCGAGAAGATGTGGCCCGTCGCGATCGCACCGATCAGAATTGTGGCGGTCGCCGCGAGCCCACTCCATCCGTCGAGGGCGCCCAGCACCATTAGTACCGCGAACGTTACGTAGTTACCCGGAACGGGGTAACCGTGACTCTCAATGACGTTGAAAATTCCAAAAATGACCGCGAAGATTGGCAGCACTGCCGAGAGCGAGCCGAACATCGCTCGAAGGTAGGAACCATCCGAAATCGCCGACGCCATCATTGGACTAACGGTGCCCACCTTGACTGGCGCCTGTGCACTGACTCGATCGATGATCTGTCGTCCGGGCGAGCGCCACAGTCGTGATTGATCACCCAATTTCTCTTCGTGGAGTTCGACTTCGTCAAAGGCCGCACCAATTTGCTGTGTCGACATTGGGCTGGACGATTCAGAGGATTCAGAGGAACGAGAGGAGCTTGAAGAACTCGAGGAACTCGATGAACCACCAGTTGGTCGCACACCGCCGGCGGGCGCGCCACCGGTCGGTACGCGAATCGAGCCGACTGAGCCGGCCACACTGGCCGCCACTGAAGCGGTCGCCGCCACGGTCGCCGCTACGGCCACCAGGTTGGTGACCTGCTTCATGGTTTCGGCCGGGTGATCGGTTGGGACGAGCGGTGGTGCCTGCAGGACATCGTTGGCGCTACCAGCCACCGTGGTGGTGGTCGTTGATACCGGCGGAGCGGCGATGTCGATGTAGGACTTAGCAAAAATGGTGGGGTCGGCCTGATCGATGGCCGTCACAATTATTTGCGATGTCGGTTCCAGTCGGGCTAACAGGTCGGCCGGCACCGGGGTGTTCGCCGAGACCGTGCCGTCGCCATTGGCCTTGGTCGTTGAGGTGAGGTAGGTGCCGTTGATGACGATCTTGTGAGACTGTCCGGCAAAGGACGCGGGAATTGGCGCCTGGATGGTGACCACACCATTGGCGTCGGCCGTTGACGTTGTGATGACGATGGGCGTGGAGTGCAGCAGCGTTGAAACTGTCGTACCGGGAACGAAACCCGATGAGGTCAACGTGACCACGATGTAGTCACCGGCCCCGGGGAAATTGCCAAAGGGGTACGCAATGGAATTGCCGACCGAGAGATCCGATGGTGATGTGGCGGACGTCAGAGTCGCCGACTGCACCGTGGTGGCACCAGAAGAAGGAGAGAGGGAGGTCGCGAGCGTGGCGGCATTACCCGCTGACGGAATCGTAAAAGTACCGAGTGACTCTTGACCAGTTACCGCGATAGCTACGGCCGCACCGGCGGTGAAGCCACTACCGGTGGTCTGCACCATCGAGGCGGCCTTGGGATCAGCTGGTGGCTGCATCGTCATGGTGACGGTGCGGTTGGTGCCGAATTGGGGGCCACCCGCTTCGGGCGGCAAGCTCGTCGTCGACGGCAAAACGTCCACGGTGGTAACCACGGGGGCCACGGTGTAGTTCGCCGATGAGGACCGCACCGTCGTGATGTAAGAACCAACGGCCGAGGGCGCAACGGCCGAGCACTGATTCGGCGTAGCGACTGGGCAGTAGGAAATGGTCGTCGTTAGTACGGACGGCGTGACGGAAACGACAACGGGGTGGCCGCCACCGTCGACAACAACCGAGACGGGCTGGACCTTGATGACGGCCGAGGCCGGCAGAACCGTGAAGGTTCGCACGACCGGGGTCGCTGCCTCGAAGGAGAGAGAACCGACCTGCGTGGCGGTCAGGGTGCACGTGCCAGCCTGGACGAGTGAGAGTTGGTTGTTGGACCACAGGCATCCACCACTGGCACTGAGCAGTACTGGCAGACCCGACGAGGCCGTCGGGTTGGGACGAGGGGGACTCGTGCCGTACGCCACGTTGTTGATCGTGGGAAACGTAATGACCTGGGATTGGGCATTGACGCGTGAAATCGTCACGCCGGCGTCGGAGTCGCCTACGTCGTTGGTGGCCACGACGGCCACGGTGTAGTCGTCACCGGCCGGGATGTTCGAAATGGTGCAGGTGAAGACTGGAACGGTTAGTGAGAGTTGGTTGCAGGTGTCACCATTAACCGTCGCGGTGTAGTTCGTAATGGGGCTGAAGCCATCCGACACTGGTGCGGTCCACGTCAAGGTGGCGTTCACGAGGCCACCAACCGGACTACTCCACTGCACCCCCACGTTTCGTGGTGCCGAAGGAACGGTGGCCACCGGCGCAATCGTGACGACATCGAGTTTGCGCAGCGCCACGACATCCGAGGCCGTGCCACTGGTGGGATTCGAGGCCGAGATGCCGAAACGCAACGACGAAGGAACATTGGAGCCGTCGCTCGCCCAGGCCCAGTTGGGCAAGGCGATGTCGAGAACGGTCCGCAGTCCTCGCCCGTCCGCCGCGTCGACGGCCACCGCCAACTCGGCGAGGTCCGAAGTGAAGCTCGGAGGCAAGATACTGACAAAGACTCGCTGCCAACCATCAGTTACATCCACCTGGTGCAGAGCTCCGAGCGTCGAAGTCTTGGTACTCAACGAACCGATCTGTTGCTCGGTCGACGAGACGAAGCAGTACCCCGCGGTGCCCTTAGCGGCGCTGGTATCACGGGCCTTGACGACCACTTGATTGGGATTTGATGACCGTGACGACCAGGCGTTTGAGGGGCAGGCCTCGCCATTCGTGAGGGCCGAAGCACCCGAGGCGTCCAACGTAATTCCGAGAAATGCTCCGGGAATACCCGCGGTCGAGCTGCCGTAGCCACCCGCGCCATCGGCCGTGGGAATGGTGGGCGTGGCGCTGGAGGCATCCATGAGCCAGATCGTTCGTGCACCACCGCCGGCCCCGTAGGACTGGGTTTCAAACTGGGCGTACAGGGCCCGATTCGACGAGAAGGTCTGCTGCACCGCAATACCTGATGCATTGGGTCCTTCGGCCGAGGCGTCGGTCAGGAGTAACTGTCCACCCTCGCCGTCGTCGTAGGCGCCACTTGATGCGGAGCACTGTCCAGCTCCCTTGATAATTGTCGTAATACAGGGCAACAGGGCCGTGGAACTCTTGGCAACGAGCGCTGTCAGCGACGAAGGTAGGGCAGAACTATCGAAACTCTCACTGATGAGGGTGTCCACGCCCAGTCCAGAGGGGAGATTGGAAGCGTTGGAGGGCGAGATGAACAGCACGGAGGAGCAGGCGACAACGGCCAAGGCCGCACCTGCTCGTACCGTCCATCGAAATTGCTTCACTTAATTACTTTCACCAAAAATAGAACGTAAGTCTAGAGCGGAGTAAGGCCCTTATTTCAGGGCACTACTCCTTCTTATCTTTGCCTAATACTCGCGAAAAGGGAAGTCAATACCTCGTTGCGGGCGACCATCGAGCCCGTTACTGGAGAATGGGGCGAACTAGGGCTGTAGGACGACACGACCGAAGGCCTGGCGACCCTCGATGTAGGCGTGGGCCTCTTCGGCGTTTTCCAAGGAAAATACCTGGTCAACCGTGACATTCAACGTACCGGCCGCTACGTCAGCGAGCAAGTTGGCCACCATGTCGTAGGCCCGCGTGCCGAAAAACAGTTCGGCCCCGAGGAAATAACCCGTGAGGGACTGGTTGTTGCCTCGAAGCGTCGAGACATCCAGGGTCGGAGAGCTGTCGCGACCCGCATCACCAAAGCTGATGCAGCGGCCTCGATAGGCCAGAGTGCGCAGACTCTTTTGGAGGGTGGGGCCACCGACGGAGTCGATAATGACGTCCGCACCGCGTCCGTTCGTAATGCGCCGCACTTCTTCCTCGAAGTCACTGGTGACGTAGTTGATCCCGTGGTCCAGACCGTAGGGGGTCAATCGAGCAAGTCGCTCGTCACTCGAAGCGGTAGCCAAGACGGTCGCCCCAGCGTTATGGGCTAGTTGGATCGCAGCAATGCCAACGCCACTAGCTCCGGCGTGGACCAGGACGGTCTCCCCGGCTTGGAGTCGACCAAATTCAAAGAGAGAGTCGTGGGCCGTGCCGAAGGCAATGGGGACACAGGCGGCGTCGAGCGTGCTTAGACCTTCGGGAATGGCCCAGCAGAAAGCTTCGCCGGCCACGCGCAACTCGGCGTGAGATCCGTGGGTACCAGTCGTTACCACGCGGTCCCCGACCTTGAACTTGGTGATGAGAGCACCGACTTGCACCACGACACCGGCGCACTGGTAGCCCACCACGTGCGGCACACTGGCCATGTCACCACCGAGGCGGTTCAACGTGTCGCCACCTTCGATACTGATGGCCTCGACGCGAAGCATCAATTCGTGATCCATCGGCACTGGATCGGCAATCTCTTCATAACGAAAAACGCTGGGCGCTCCGGTTTGGTAGTAGACGGCAGCCTTCATGGTGAACTCCTTAGTGCGGGGTGACATGGTGTCGAAAGAACTCGCGACCCAACGCTAACGCTCACCGTGACTCATTCGAAGAGTTCCCGCAGAAAATAATGGTTCGCAACTTTTACGCCGTGTAGGTTCTTTGGGTTCAGTCGAGCAAATTTTGAAGGTGATAACCCCATAACGAAAGAGGTGCCCATGTCGGACACTGTCAGCAACCAAACCAGTTCTCCGGAACACAACCTGCGCGGTGGTGTTCTCGGGCTCTTTGACTCCGTCATCATGGGCATTGCGGGTTCCGCACCGGCCTACTCCATCGCTGGCACCACGACCGTCCTCTTTGGCACCGTTGCTTTCGGTGGCCCCGCCGCACTGTTGTACTGCGGCATCCCAATGTTTGGCATCGTCTTTGCCTTTAGTTACCTGAGTCGACACGACCAGAGTGCCGGCGCTTCCTACTCGTGGGTCCGCCGAGCCATTCACCCCGCACTGGGCTTTCTCTCCGGCTGGGCCGTTTTCGTGTCAGCCCTCATTTTCATGGTGGTGGCTACCGTGCCGGCAGGTTCCAGTGTGCTGAGTCTCTTTAGCGACTCCCTAGCCCACTCCACCGGTTGGGTCACCCTGTTCGGCGCAGTCTTCTTCTTGCTCATGGTCGGCGCCGTCGCGGCCGGAGTGACGGTCACGGTCAAGGTGCAGATCATTATGAGCTGCGTTGAGATTTTCTTCCTCGGCCTCTTCGCCGCACTCGCCATCTTCAACACGCCCCACGTGGCGCATTTCCAGTGGAGCTGGTTTGCCCCGTCGATCTTCCACAGTGCTGGACGGAGTGGGTTCGACATCTCCGTATTCGCGAGCAGTGCGCTCGTTGCGGCCTTCTACTACTGGGGCTGGGACGTCACCGCCAACCTCAACGAAGAGACCAAGGATGCCAAGAAGACCTCCGGTCTCGGTGGCATCTTGGGTGCCCTCGTGGTCTTCATGTTGTTCGAAGTTTTCACCATCGCTTCCAACTTGGTGCTGACCCCCGCGCAGCTCACCAACGAAGACAACGCCGGTGACATTCTTCAAGTGCTCGGTCAGTCGGTGTGGCACGGCTGGGGCGGCAAGCTGATTGTTGTCAGCGTGTTGCTCTCGACGGTGGCCACCCTCGAGACCACGTTGATCCAGGTGACTCGGACCCTCTTCGTAATGGGCCGTGACCACACGTTGCCGAAGGCACTCGGAACGGTACACAAGGAACGTAAGAGTCCCTTCGTCGCCACCATGGTTATCGCCGTACTGTCACTGGGCCTCTTCATTGGCTCGCAGTACCTCGGCACGATTGCCGAGAAGTTGGCCATGGGTTACAGCGCTATCGGTATTCAGATTTGCTTCTATTACTGCCTCGCCGGCCTCTCGGTGGTCATCTTGTACCGCCGACAGATCTTCAAGTCGGTGAGCAACTTCATCTTTATCGGCCTGTGGCCACTACTCGGTGCCCTCTTCATGGGCTGGGTCTTCTTCCAGGTCATTCCTGGACTCGACGGCCCGACACTGATCGTCGGATTGGGTTCCATGGCGTTGGGCTTGATTCCAATGTTCTACTTCTGGTTCGTAGTGAAGGCCCCCTACTTCAAGATGGCCCCGAAGGCCGATCGCCACGTCGTCATCGAAGAGTTGGACGAGCTCGAAGCCAACCTCTAGTTCTTGAAAACACAAATGCCCCGGGTCTCGCGAGAGACCCGGGGCATTTCTTTGTAGTCGCTACTTAGCAAACTTGGTAAAGGAACCGTCGTAGGTGTTACCGAGGCAGAACGTGTCCGACGGACAAGTTGCTTCCACGACGTAGTCCGTCAGGAGCGACTTGACGGTCGGTGTCTGGGTTACGAATGTCTTGCCCGAGTTCGTCGACACCAGATATGTCGGCTTGTCAGTGGCGTCGTTCGTCATGCCAGCGACGCACAACGTGAGATGACACGATAGGAACGTTCCGGAGACGTTCTTGTAGGTCGTAGTCGTGAACGTCATGCCGCTCGTCGACGTAGCCAGTATGGCGTTGTAGTTGCCGTCGATTCCGGCGTAGACGCAGTTGCTCACCGAAGTGCAACTCACCTCGGAGAACGCCCCACCCTTCGTGCCAGTGGACCGGACCGTCCAGGTCGTGCCATCACTCGTGCCGTAAACAACGGGCTGAATCGAATTACCTCCGACGTAGCTATAGCCGACCGCGATACAGGACGTGGCCGTGGCGCATGAAACATCCCGCAAAGCCCCAATGAGTGAGATTGAGATCTTGTGCCACGTGCTTCCGCTATCCGTAGAGTCGAGCAGCATGCCCGAAGGCGTCGTGAGATCTACCGATGAGGCCGCACCGGCTACGACGCAGTGTGTAGCCACGCAACTCAGGCCGCTCAGACTCGCCTGGGCTGGGTCGACACCAGTAAGTTCCTGCGCCGACCACGTGGCTCCAGCGTCGGTGGTGCGAATAACGGTCGCGTCTCCGGTGGCTTTTCGGCCTATGGCGACACACGTCGTGGTACTGGTGCAATTCATCGCACCGGCGTAGTACATCCAGTCTGGCAACGTGCCGCGATACGTCCAAGTGGAGCCGCCATTGGTGGATTCGTAGATCTCAATGGGCGAGTTTGCGCCAGCGCCGAGCGGGAACGATGTGGTGAAGCAGACCGTGGTGGTGACACATGTCGTGCCAAGAACGTCCGTCGAGGACGTAGGAAACGTCATCGAACTCCAGCCGGAAAAGTCAGCCGAGAAGAAAATAGAGAGCGGAGCGCCATTAACTACGTAAAAGCAACCGTGAGAGTCCACGCAACGTACCAACCAGGGAGTACGAGTTGTAGGCAGTGATGGTGCTGTCGTCCAGGTCGATCCGCCGTCAGTCGACTGCACTCCCGAATAGATGGTTGAAAAAGCGCTCGTGCCAGCTGCTCCACTTCTCGCCAGGCAGTTCGTGGCGCTCACGCAGGCCGGTCTCGTGAAATCGGTAACGCTGCTGTCGAGAGTGACCCGCTGCCACGTCATTCCGTAATTTGTTGAACGCAACAACACGCCGAAGTCGGCCGCGAGCTGCGATACCGAACTATTGCCGCCTGCCAAACAGAGTGCACTCCCGTCCGCCGCACACGTCAGATCGAAGTGGGCGGAGTTAAATCCCGTTCCGGACGCTTTAGTCCAGGAGAGACCACCATTGCGGGAATACAACAACTCCGACTTAGCCGTGTAAGCACCTGTCTCCATACCAGCGACGATGCAGTTCGCCGTGGTGGGGCAGGCGACCTCACCGGCTTCGTAGATTTTTGGTGTCGTCAACTTGCTCCAAGTACCGAGAGTCGAACCTGACAACGTGGCCCGGGAGAAACTCTCGATACCACCGTTCAAGCTGTAGTGCGCCACGCAAAATGCGTTGGCAACGCAGGTCACGCCATTGAGATAGTTCTTGGCGATAAGTGGGGCCAGTGATACTCCCTTCGCCCACGTCACGCCATCATTGGATGTTACGAACGCGGCACCTTGTGAAGTGAAGGCCTCGCACGTGGTGCCGTGCGTGTCACAGGAAATTTCATCGATGCTCGTAGTGGCGACGAGTGAGCTGGTAACACGAGTCCACGCACGGTGATTGGTTGAAACAAGAATGCCAGCTGACGTCGCCGCAAAGCACGTATCCGTGGTGCAGGCAATATGCCAACTATTACCGAGCGAGGGTGCAATCCGCGTAGGCGCGTGCCATGAAGGCTTGGCGGTAGCGGCACCGACTGGCGTAACAACGAGACTGCTCACGCTGACGGCGAGAACGCCAACTACCCGTAGAAAGTTTTTCTTCACGATTTCCCGATCCTTCACTAAAGGTCAAATATCGGCTAAATGATGTGCAGATAAACGCGATATGTAACTCTTCATGTCTACACTCCGACTAAGACATCGTCAAGGAGCAGTGAATCCTTGGAAAACCATTGAGAATTAGTGCACTATGAGTGAAATGGGCACTGCGCTCAATGCTTTTGAAACGGGGCAGTTCACCTTGGCCGTTTCAGCCGCTTCAGCGAAACCTGCGGCATCCAAACCTTCCGCCTCGCCGCTAACGGTCAGGCGAATCTCAGTAATGCCCGTGCCGGGAACAAAGTCCACTTCGGCATTGGTGGTGAGGTGCTTGACCGGGTGGCCGGCCTTGGCCAAACCACTCGAGAAGGCCATCGAGAAGCAGGAGGCGTGGGCGGCGGCAATTAACTCTTCGGGGCTGGTCTTGCCATTGGCCTCTTCGGAACGTGCGGCCCAGGTCACGGGGTAGGTGCCGATCGCACTGGAGTTGAGGGTGACCTCGCCGTGACCCTCGAGGAGGGTTCCCTGCCAGGTGGTGGTGGCGCTACGAGTGGTGGCCATGAGTGACTCCTTGTTCTAGGTGTGCAGAAACGGTACCGGCAATGTCGGCCGGACCAACCGAAACTCTTTCGAGTTCTAGAACGTGAGTGCCGCGACGGTGGTGCCAGCCGTGCGTCGGCCGGGCACGTCGTAGTCGTGAAAGGACCGGTTGAGCTCGTCGATAATCGTTCGGGCCAAGAGGGGTCCGTTGTCCCACTCGCCATCGGAGGTGGTGTGGGCATCTTCGACCAACGTGACGTCGTAACCCCGCTCGAGAGCGGCGTGGGTGGTGTGGCGCACGCAGTTGTCACTCTGGGCACCAGTGATGACGAGGTGCCCGACGGAGAGTTCGGCGAGGACCTCGTCGAGATTGGTCGACTCGAATGAACTCTTGAAGTTCTTGCGAATGAAACGGTCGCCTTCGACGGGCGCCAACTCAGTGACGAGCTGCCAGTCGTCTGAGTCGATTGCCATCCACTCATCAGAGTGCTGAACCCAGATCACGGGCACGTTCGCCGTGCGGGCCTTGGCAATCGCCGTGTTGATATTGGCTACGACTTCGTCACGTTGGTAGGCATCTTCAACGACACCGGCCTGTACGTCAATAACGAGCAACGCCGTTCCGGAACGTTCAAACGTGGACACAATTACTCCCCAACGAATCCGCGCCAGCTATTCATGTACTCAATAAAGCCTTCGCTCAACCCTTCGGCCGCCAAGGTCGCCCGCGGAACGGGTAGTTCGCGCATGACGAAGTTCGGATCCGCCTGGGTCTGGAGTGGGAAGTCGTGGTTGGTAATGGCGGCACGGCCAATGGCCACCATGTCGACACCGGCATCTAGGCAGCGCTGGGCGTCTTCAGCGCTGTAGATCTTGCCGGCCACGGCCAACTTCGTTGTTCCCCGTTCGAGGTTGGTGAAGATGTCGAGGAGCACTTGACCTTCGAACTCGGGGTCCGATGACTCCTTAAAGACGTTCCAGAGAGACATGTCGATGAAGTCGACCTGATTGGTCGCGACCAACATGCCAAAGACATCGACGATGTCTTGGGTCTTCATTTCAAACATCTCGGGCGACATGCGAACCGAGACGTTGAAGTCGGGTCGGCACGTGGCGCGAATGCCGGCCAGAATTTCCATGATGATGCGAGCCCGATTTTCAATCGATCCCCCGTACTGGTCGGTGCGCTGATTGAGTGAGCCGTTCAGAAACTCACAGATGATGTAGTCGTGGGCTCCGTGAATTTCAACACCATCAAAACCGGCCTTCTCGCAACGTTGGGCGGCGGAAATGAAGTCAGCCACTAACTGCTCGACTTCGGTTGTTGTGAGGGCGCGAGCACCGGTCGGCTCGTCGTCGGCCGGACAGACCGGCGGTCCTTCAATAAGTGCTGCTGGTGAGCGTCGTCCCGCGTGGTGCAACTGCACGATGGCCATCGAGCCGTGCTCCTTGATACCGGCCGCCAAACGGGTGAGGCCGGGCAGATGATCGTCACTGAAGCATCCGAGCTGTCCGGCGAAACCCTTACCGTTGGCCTGTACGTGAGAGGCGCAGGTCATGGTTAGACCAAAACCACCCTGGGCGCGCATGGTCAGCCAGCGGTACTCGTTGTCACTCAAGGTGCCGTCGTCATTGCTCTGCTGGTTGGTGAGGGGGGCCAACATAAAGCGGTTTTTGATCGTTGATCCGTGCTGGAAAGTGACTTCGTCAAAGAGAGAGGACATGGAGACTCCTAATTCGTTCTGTCCTACCGTACTGACAAAACTCGATACCCGTTCTACTCTCGTAGTGGAGGTCAATCATGACCAAACGTTTCACGCTGTTCCTACTCACCATCGTCGTTGCCTCGGGTGTGGCCTTTTCACTCGGTTACGTCAGCCATTCGGTCCCCTCAACGTCCTCAACTGCGGTGACCACGACGACGACCGACGAGGCCCAACCGGCCACCACCATGTGGCCCTTCGCGGGGACATCGCTGCGCTTCAGTGATCCCGTGACTGCCGCCTCGTCTTTTGCCGTTTCCTACCTTGGATTTTCAGCCCCGGTGGTAGGCGCATTCCAGCAGGGTGATGCACGCTCCGGAGAAGTACCGGTGCGCAGCAGCGCCACCGGCGCCGTCACTACCGTCCTGGTACGTCAACTCTCCGACAACAACTCGTGGTGGGTCCTCGGCGCCGCGACGGCCAACATCCAGATAACGACGCCCTCACTGCTCGCCACCGTGTCATCCCCCGCCACTCTGCGCGGTGTCAGCACGGCCTTTGAGGCCCAGGTCAACGTGGAGCTCCGCGGTGATCAGTCACTCGCCGCGATTGGGACGACCACCGTGATGGGGGGCTCGATGGGCCAACTCGCATCGTTTGAGGGTCAGATCACCTTCACCGCAACTACCTCGCGATACGGCACCCTGTTGATGCGAACCTACTCGGCCAAGGACGGTTCCGTGCTCGAAGCTGCGGCTCTGAGGATTATGTACGCGAAGTAGTGAGCCGACTCTCTTAGGCTCTCGTCATTAGCGTTTCGATAAACAACATCGCCGTCGAGTGGATCGCCACGAACGACCAACTCAGCGACCTGGTCGCCAGTCGCGACCTCAACGCCGATTACGCCCTCGACACTGAGTTCACTTCGGGCCGGTGGTACAGCACGGAACTCTCCCTGGTCCAGATTGGCTGGCCCGACCGAATCGCGCTGATCGACCCCTACCTCGTCGACCTCACACTCTTGGCTCCGCTCTTTCAGGGTGGCGGTCAGGCCCTCTTCCACGCCGCCCAGGGCGACCTCGAACTCTTAGAGATCGCCGTCGGTGTTCGTCCGTCACGCCTCTTTGACACCCAGGTTGCCGGACAACTCCTCGGCTACTCCATGCCCTCATTGGCCTACATGGTGCAAAAGTACGTGGGGGTCTCACTCGATAAGACTCATCAACGGACCGACTGGACCGTCCGGCCGCTCTCTGAGCCCGTTCGTCACTACGCCGCCTCGGATGTGGCCCACCTCCACGAGCTAGTAGCCAAGGTGACGGCCGACATTGAAGCTCTCAACCGATTGGACTGGCTGGAGAGCGAGAACGAGGTCGTTCGCACCCAACTCTTCACCACTACGGCGCCCGAAGAACTCTGGTGGCGACTCAGTCGCGCAACGGGTATTCCCTCGGGCCGCCAACTCGGAGCCCAACGTCTCGCCATCTTGCGTAACGAACGGGCCCAGCGTCGCAACAAGCCGCTGTCTCACATCATCACTGATGACGCCATGGTCTCCCTAGCCAGCAAGCCGCCGGCCACATTGCGAGACTTCAAGAACCACAAGGGTTGCGCCACTATTCCCGAGCCCTTCGCCATGGAGATCATCGACCTGCTCACGAGAGCGAAGGACGAGAGTCCCGGCGAACTCCGCCGCCTCCCCGGCGGGGCACTCGACCCCGATCTAGAACCACTGGTTAACGTCCTCGCCGCCGTAGCGGCGCAGCGCGCCCTTGATCTCACGATTGATTTCAAAATCTTGGCAACCCGCAAGGACATCACCGACTTCGTCGCCCAGCAGCCCAGTCGCGTTGATGTCGCGTGGCGCCGTGCAGTCCTCGGTGACGATCTCCACGCTCTCTTGCGCGGTGAAGCGTCAATCCGAGTGCGAGATCAACGAGTCGTTCTTGAACGCGACGGCGCGGTGTAACCAGCACCCGCCCGCCGGAGAGATGGGCGAAGTTTTGCCTCGCGACAACCTCAAAGTACCTAAAACTTCACCGAGAGATAACTCCGGATTCGTACGGTAGTCACGTGGCCCACTCAGTAACTCCCTTCCCCCCTCGTTTTCTGAGTGGCGCCACAACCTTCTTCTCGGATCGAAGCACCGTTAGTGGTTGATCCCGACGGCCGCATTGTGGTCCTCATCGTCGAAGATGAGCCCAGCTACGTTGACGCCTTAAGCATCGGCCTCGTGGGCGAAGGATTTGTCGTCGCGGCCGCCAGCACGATTGCCGACGCCCGAACCCAGTTCGTCGCCGTGAAGCCCGACATTCTGTTACTCGACGTGATGCTCCCCGACGGCAGCGGTGTTGACTTCTGTCGTGAACTGCGCGCTACGTCGTCCGTGCCCATCATCATGGTGACGGCTCGCTCCGAGGAAGTCGACGTGATCTTGGGCCTCGAGTTTGGGGCCAGCGACTACGTCACCAAGCCCTATCGACTGCGCGAGCTGATTGCCCGCATTCGAGCCATTCTTCGTCGCAGTGGGAGCGAACCGGCCAGTGATGTCATCATGAGCATCGGCGAGTTCCGAATCGACACCGTACGCCGCTCCGTGGTGCGCGACGGCGCCGAACTGGAGCTCTCCCGCAAGGAGTTCGACCTGTTGGCTCTCTTTGCCTCCCGGCTCGGTCAGGTCGTTACCCGAGACGAGTGTCTCGACGAGATCTGGTGGGGTCGCGACCTCGCCGACACCCGCACGCTCGACACCCACGTCAAGCGTCTGCGCCAAAAACTCGAAACCGATCCGAGCAATCCCATTCACCTGCTGACCATCCGCGGCGTCGGGTTTCGACTCGACCCGTGACCTAACCTTGCGCTATGCGCCAAGGTGACCTCGCCCCCGACTTTTCATTGACCGACCAGAATGGTCAGACCCAACAGCTCTCCACGTTGCTGACCAACGGTCCGGTCGTGCTGTTCTTCTACCCCGCCGCCATGACGTCGGGCTGCACCAAGGAAGCCTGCTCCTTTCGCGACAACGCTTCGGCCTTCGCCGACTTTCAGGCTCAGCGTGTCGGCATCTCCATGGACGACGTGGCCAAGCAGGCCGAGTTCTCCTCACAGCACAGCTTTGACTACCCCCTGCTCGCCGATACTGACGGGGCCGTGGCTAAGTCCTACGGCGTGAAGCGGGCTATTGGTCTGCTCAAGGTCAAGCGCACCACATTCGTCATTAACCAGGACCGCACGATTCGCGCCGTTATTAGTTCTGAGTTCAACATGAACGCCCACGTCGACCAGGCGCTGGCCGCACTGGCCAACTAGGCCCGAGGGTTGTAGTACCCATTCAGTGGGTGGTGGCGAAGCTCGAGGAGCTCGTCGGTCACCGCCAGATTGAAACCCCGGCGAATTGATTCGGTAATCGCTAAACGATTGTTCTCGTAAATAGCGTCATCGTCGTCGGCCTTGGGGTCGACCCACACCGCGGCAATGAGCAACAGATTGGGTGCCTCCGCCGGATCGATCAACCCTTCGGCCACGGCATCGAGCACACCACTGGCCACGCCCAACTGGGCCGCACCCCACGTCAGGTAGGCGTGGCGATCAGAAGCGATCGTCGCCTTATTAACAAAGAGCGTCATGGGGAGCACGGGCTGATTAGGGCGCGCAATTACGACAAACGAGCTGTGACCTTCGCGCGGCGTGGCCAGGGCCGTGGCCCAGGCCGTCTCCACGGCACTGCCCTTAGGCCCCAGCATGGTGTTGGGATGAGCACCGTTGACGCCTTGGCCGGCGTAGGCCTCGCCGTAGTAGGTCGTCACGGCGCGGGCCACGTGGTCGGTGGCTCGGCGAAGACTTCAGTGCGACCGTAACGATTCATCCGCAGGTGTTCGGACGAGACCGTGTTGGGCTTGGTGTCATAAGCCAACAGACCGACGTGGCGCAGCGTGGCGCCCTTGATGGGTGAGACACGGTGGAGTGAGTTGCGACCCTCAAAGACCAACAGGGTGCCCGGCGTCATGGCGAGAGTGACTACTTCGCTGTGGTCGCCGTCAAAGACTTGCTTCACTCGGTCGTACTGCTCGTCGTCGGCCGAGCGGAGCTTGGGCACCATCTCAAAGTCACCGCCCGTCTCGGCATCTTGGATGGCGAGCGAGACGACGAAGTCCGTCTGGTCGTAGTGCCACTGCAGCTCGTCGCCTTCGGCCATCACGGCCAAGTTGAGTGCGCCGCAGGGATCGGCGTAGTGAAAGAGGGGTCCCCGGTTCAAAATCGTTTCAATGAAGTTCGTCACCAGGGGGTGTTCGTACAGTTGACGCAGCGGTGAGGTCCGCGGAATGATGTCGTAGCCCACGGCTCGCACCCCGAACTTCATGCGGTGACGACGGGGGTGATCTGCGGGCCACTCGTCACTGGGGGTCTCGAGATACGCCGTGCCCATGCCCCCTGAGGGATGCGCACGCTGGGCTAAACCTTCAGCGTCCTGCACTAAAGCGGCCACGCCGGCGGGCGTAACAAAGCCGGAGAGTTCGGCCGCACCGAGTGAGGCCACTTGTGCGCGTGCTTCCGTCACGACCGCTTGGCCCCGTGGGGAGTTGAGATCAGTAATCGGAAAGCGCTCGAGATCGACGAAGTCCAAAACGTCCATGGTGAGAGGGTAGTTGGAAACCGGGTCTCTTTCTAGGGCCGCCGTATCGTTTATCCGTGGCTCGACTCTTCGTAGATATAACTCCCCTGCGGGAGAGCCGTAATTTTCGCCTGCTCTTCACCGGCCACTTGGCCTCGATGCTAGGTAACCAACTCACCGTTGTGGCCATTGCCTACCAGGTCTACCAACTGACCCACTCCAGTCTCTGGGTCGGTCTCGTCTCACTCTTTCAACTCCCCTTTCTCATCTGGGGCTCACTGTGGGGTGGGGCGCTGGGTGATCGCACCGACAAGCGACGCATCTTGTCGGTGGGGGGCGGCCTCTTAGCGTTGCTCAGTTGCGGACTGGCCGTGAACTCCATGCTGACGCACCCCTCGTTGGCGGCCATCGTGGTGCTCTCGGCCGCTGCGGCCTTCGGCGGCGGCTTTGTTAATCCCGCGCGGAACGCTTCGATTCCCCGTTTGGTCTCGCCCAACAAATTGGTCTCGGCCTATTCGCTCAATCAGGTCGGCATTCAAGTCGCCACCGTGGTCGGTCCGGCCATCTCCGGTCTCTTGCTCGCCGCCTTCGGTGTGGCCTCCTGCTACTGGGTCGACGTGGCCTCTTTTGTGGTCTTTGTGGTCGCGACGCTGCGGATGGATCCGCTGCCCCCGAGCGAGAGTGTTACACCCGTCTCGAGTTGGCGCGCGACCAAGGAGGGCGTCGCCTACTTGCGCCAGCACAAGATTGCCCAGGGTGTCTACGTGGCCGACCTCAACGCCATGATCTTCGGCATGCCCCGCGCCCTCTTCCCCGCCATGGGCCTCACGGTCTTTCACGGTGGTCCCCAGTTAGTCGGCCTCTTCTTCGCGGCCCCCGGGATTGGGGCGTTACTCGGTGCGGTAACGACGGGCTGGGTCGAACGGGTCGATCGTCGGGGTCGAGCCGTCATTGTGGCCGTGGCCGGTTGGGGACTGGCCATTGCCCTCTTCGGTCTCTCCCCCTGGGTTGGACTGGCACTCGTGGGACTCGCGATTGCCGGCTGGGCCGACGTGATTTCGGCCGTGCTCCGTAACGCGATCTTGCAGAGTCGCATTGAAGATCAGTATCGAGGTCGCCTCAGCGCCATTCAGATTGCCGTCGTAACCGGCGGACCTCGCCTCGGCGATTTGGAGTCGGGCGCGGTGGCGGGACTCTCAACCACGGCGATTTCAGTCGTGAGTGGCGGACTGGCCTGCGTAGTCGGTTCCGTCTTTGTGGCCTGGCACTGGCGAAGTTTTTGGAACGAACGCGCTAGCGAACTGGGATTGAGCGACGCTTCCCATTCGTGACGTTGGCCAGTTGGCCGCAGGCCGCGTCAATAGTGCGACCCCGCGTGCGGCGAACCGTTGCGTTCACGCCCAACTCTTCGAGTTCGTCGCGGAAGTAGCGGACCCGCGCGGCCGGTGAACCAATCACGAGAAAGCCCGGCGTGGGATTCAGGGGAATGAGATTGACGTGGGCCCCGAGGGGCCGGGCGTACTCGGCCAGTTCGTAGAGGGCCTGGTCGGTATCGTTGACGCCCGAGATGAGCGCCCACTCGAAAGAAATCCGTCGTCCCGTTTCATTACGCCACACCTCACAGGCCTGGTAGAGGCGTTCGAGGTTGTAACGCTTATTGATGGGAATGAGTTCATCTCGTTCGGCGTCGTTAGCCACGTGCAGGCTGATGGCCAACGTCAACGGCAGACCCTCGAGGGCGAGGCGCTCGATGGCGGGCGCGATGCCGACGGTGGAGACGGTCAAGTTGCGAGCCGAGAGTCCTCGCTCGTGGTGGAGTGCGCGAATCGTGCCGACAGTCACGTCGTAGTTGGCCAACGGTTCACCCATGCCCATGAAGACAATGTTCGAGATGCGTCGAGGGGCCGCGGCTCGTCCAGCTCGGACAACCTGCTCGACCACTTCGCCGAGGGTCAGTTGGCGTGAGAACCCGGCCTGGCCGGTGGCGCAGAACGTACAGCCCATGGCGCAGCCGGCCTGGGTCGAGATGCAAACCGTGACTCGATCCTCGTAGTTCATGAGCACGGTTTCGATGGTGTAGCCGTCGTGAAGTCGGTAGACCCACTTGCGGGTCGTGCCCTCGTCGGTCGAAACATCGTTGGCCACTTCGAGGGCCAGGGGCAGTTCGGCCGTCAGTTTCTCCCGCAGGGCCTTAGAGATTGTCGTGATTTCCTCGGGGAAGCGGTCCTGTTCCCAGATGCCCTGCCAGATTTGGTCCACCCGGTACTTGGGCTCACCAGCCAGCAGGTCAGTCAGCTCATCTCGGGTCAATTCGTACGCAGAAGCCACGTAGTCAACCTAGAGGTTTGGTGGGTCGAAATTTCGCCTATGTTTTAGAACGAACTAAACGGGTCAAACCGGCCCGGACTGAACCAAAGGAAACAGCATGGAACTGAAGAACACTTCAGCGCTCGTTACCGGTGGCGCGTCGGGCCTCGGTGAAGCTACCGCCCGTCTGCTCGCCGAGCGCGGCGTCAAGGTCGTCATCATGGACCTCAATGACGAAAAGGGTGAAGCACTCGCCAAGGAGCTCGGTGGCACGTACGTCCACTGTGACGTCACCAATGTCGAGCAGGTCATCGCCTCGATCGACGCCGCCACGGCTATGGCTCCTCTCTGGAGCGTCGTGAACTGCGCCGGTATCGGCTGGGCCACCCGCACCCTCGGCAAGG
>CALAYR010000144.1 GCA_937894805.1 uncultured Acidimicrobiaceae bacterium
CCTAATGTCTCCGTGGGAATCTCCCCGCAAGATCGGCGGGCCGGACACGATGTGGGGACCTTTGAAGTCGGAACGGACGCCGATGGCCGATTCTCGCTCACGAATCTACCGCCGAAGACAGATTATCACCTGTTCGGGAAAATGGAGACCTTGGGGCGGCATGGAGCGCTTCCGTGACGCCGCTGGTGATGCTGATCGTACTCGGCGGCCTCGCCGCGATCCCGGTCGAGCCCTATGAGAGCGCGCAGATCGACGGCGCCGGCGTCGTCGGTTCGCTCTTCACGGCCGGTCCCGACTCCACCTCGATTCCCTGTCAGAGCGAAGGCGTCACGGAGTGGTACGTGGCGGGGCTCGGCACCGCCGGTGGGACCACGTCACGCTTGACGCTGCTCAACCCCTCGGCCACGCCCGCCGTAATCGACATCTCGACTCAGTCTTCTTTGGGCTTTTTGGCCCCCGCCCCCTACCAGGGTCTCGTCGTTCCCGCCAACGGTCAGCTCTCGCTCGCACTCGGTCAACGGGTCGTGGAGGCCAAGAGTCTCGCGGTTCACGTGACGGCCCTGCGGGGCTCCTTCGTCGCCTCCGCCCTCTTGGTGGTGGCCGGTCGCGCCTCGATCATGACGGGTCAGTCGAGCCCCTCGAATGACGCCCATTACGCCTCGATAAACACCAATGAAAATTCGACCGAAGCCATCAACCTCTACAACCCTCTCGCCGTGACGGCCCACGTCAAGCTGAAGTTGCAGATGCCTGGTTTTGAAATCGCTCCAGTTGACATCGCCGTGGAGCCCTCGACGACGACCAGCGTCCAGCTCGTGCCCGACACCCGCGTGCCCACCTCCGGCTGGGCCACGCTGCGCGTGACCTCGCCCGAGGGCATTGTCTCGACGCTCTATTCCGGTGGCAACGGGTACGCCCGGGTGGCCTCCCCAACGATGACGGGGACAACGTTGGCCTGGCTCAGCGCGCTCGATCACAATGGTCCGGTCCGCGTCGTTCCGGTCCAGGGCCAGAACGTTCCCGTCACCTTCACCTACTTCAAGGGCCAGCGAGCAATCTCGACGACAGTGAAGGCCTCGGCCGGTATCCCGGTAAACGCCCCGGAGGCGTGGCTCGAAGCCACGTACGGAATTGTGAGTGCCGGCACCCCGCTGCTGATGCAGGGTGTCGTTGGGGCCAACGGTCTTGAGAGTGGTCTCAACGGTCGTTAGACCGGTGCTCACTTGAGAGCACGGTCGTAACCAGGCATTGCTACCTGAACCTGCCTTCACGCGGGCTGATGTGTGCTTGAAAGGGATGCGGCACAGCCTGTTGACTCCCTTACGGGCGCTCTACGCCGGACCCAGTGGAGCAACCTTTTTCGCGTTGCGACTTAGCGATCTTGTTGACGTGCCGCTTCTACGCATTGCTGAACAAATTCGTTCGTCAGCGATACCACTGTTTGGAGATCCGGAACATTGAAATCTTCCGCGGCCTCTGCATATTGCGTATCCCACCCTGGCCACACTCGAACCTCGACGGGCCAGAGACCCTTGTTGCGGAAAGCAAACAGTCTCTCAGCGATTCTGGCCACCTTGGCCGAATCGAGATTTTCGTTGTTTCGGAGTAGATGAATGTCGACTAAATCGTGAGCGCGGTCGTAATTGCCAAATCCGTTTGGCGTGGTGCAGGCGTGCAGTTTCTGGGCGATTTGATGCTCGGGAGAGATGATCGCTACTGGTTCGGGGGCCGGTAGTCCAACGCTGGTGAAGAGTTCCGTTAACTCATGCGACATGCGGAGCTGCTGATCTTCCAAGCTATCTACTTCGTCGAGCGTGACCTCAAGTTCGACCGTGGCGAACGTGCTTCCCAGATAATCAATCTTGACCTTTGCTTTGTATATTGCGTACTCAGTAGGAATGTGGACCGGGATTCGCTGCTCCTTCGGCTCTTTTAGGGTTGCGGTGAATCCGTTCCAACCTTGACGCATG
>CALAYR010000145.1 GCA_937894805.1 uncultured Acidimicrobiaceae bacterium
TCTATTCCGACCTCCTAACACTTGCCGGGGCCGCGTACGCGCTCTTTTGCGTCGCTTCCGCTCGCGCACCGCAGCTTATCTTGCGCCTCGACGCGCTCGCGTCGCGCCCCTCTGACGCTGCGGCGTGGCTGGCGGCCCCCAACTGTCATGCGCGCCTTGGTATCAGCGGCATCCCGGCCGAGGGGGGCGGCGTCTTAGTGACGGCCGTGGCCCCGGGACCTAGTTTCAACAAGCTCACATCAGGCGACGTCATCACGGCCCTTAATGAAAAGAAGGTGGACACGATGGACAGTATCGTCACCGAGCTCTACGCCACGGCCGGCCACACCTCAATGGTCGTCCAGTTTCTTCGAGATCAGCAGCCATCGTTCGTGGTTGTTCGTTTGGCCTGTCTCTCCTAAGTTGCTGTTGTGAGCGATACACCTTTTGGCAACTTTGGATTCATGGGTGACCTCATGAAGATGCTGGGGCAACAGGGTCCGAACTCGTGGCTGGAAACGGCCCGCGCACTGGCTCTCAATATTGCCCGCGGCGATGACGCCGATCCCAACCCCCTTCCGGTGGAGCGTCAGCGACTCGAACAGTACGGACCGCTGGTGGCTCGACACATCGAGATGTTGCTGGGTGTCCCGCAGGCCACATCGGCGCGGGCTGCCACTCGCACCGAGCTTTCGGAGGCCGCACTCCGCGACTGGTCGCCACTGGTGGCTCCCCACGCAAACACGCCACCGACGCCAGTAGAACCTTCAGAAGGCAATCCGATGGCGCCGATGCTGGCCCAGTTGGGTGCAGCCATGGGTCCGCTCTTTATTGGTTTTCAGTTGGGCTCTGTGGCGGGGCACTTTTCCGAGACGGCATGGTCTCTCGGGGCGATTCCACTCCCCCGCGAAACAGACGAACGCATCATCCTTGTCAACAACGTGGCTCGCTTCGCCGATGAGTGGTCCCTCGATCACGATCAGGTGATGATTTACGCCGTGGCGTATGAGCACACAGCGGCGACGTACTTGCGACAAGACGGAACGGGCACCGCACTGCGAGCCCTGCTCTTTGATGCGGTACAGGATGCCCAAGCGGCTCAGGGCGACATCATGGGACGGCTTACCGGACTGCTGCAGGGCGGCGACATGAGCGAGCTCATGAGTAATCCCGAACAGCTCCTCGACGGTATTGAGCTCGGAGAGGAGACGTCGGCCACCATTGCCATCGATGCCGCGAGCGTCTGCCTACGGGCCACGTTTGACTTCATCGCGAGCCACGTCACCCATTCGATTGTTGGGCCCACGCCACTCCTGGATGAAGCACTCCGCCGGTACCGCCGTAGTGATGCCAAGGGGGAAGAGTCGGCCGCCGCCCTCTTCGGCATTTCAATTCGAGGATCGCGTGTCGACGTGGCCGAGCAGTTTGTTCGTGAGGTCGTCACGACTTGGGGTATCGAAGAATTGACTCGATTGTTTCAACTCGATGGACTACCGAGTGCCGACGAGTTGTTGCGACCGGCCGTGTGGCGCAGTCGCGTCACACAGTCACCGTTTGCCTAAGCGCGAAAACTATTCGTTTTCGTTGTAGCCGAGGTCCCACTCAATCTTGAGTTCTTCACGCTCGGCGTCGCGGTTAACGCGCTCGCGATTACGGCGGAACTGTGGGTCGTGAGGGGGCAGGAGGCGAAGTCGGGCGTCGACGCGGTCCACGAAGGCCTGAATCTGCTCGGGCTCGCCAAAGACCATGCGGCACTCCCAGTGGGGGGCGACGGGGCCGAGGTAGATCACCTGGACGTGACCGACGGGGTTTTCGATCTCTGCCGGTTCAGTAGGCGAAAACTGGCTCATGGCCACTCCTTTTGAGTGTGTTACTCCCGTAGAACTTCAACGGGACTGTCATTCTATCGGACCGGACAATGTCGAGTTGAGCCCAACATTTACAGGTGATTACTGGATTCGTTGTGAAGTTCTTCGCATCGTAGAAATGGCTTTCTGGCCCAGTAGTGGCTACTGTCCGTTGTAGGCCTAACAAGGAGGGTCAGTATGAATACCGAATGGATGGCAGAAGGCAAGTGTCGCAACTTCCCGGCCGAGATGTTTTTCCCCGGTGACGGTACGGGTGTGATTAAGGCGCAGAAGATTTGTGCCACATGCCCCGTAGCCGATCAGTGTCTGACCTACGCCCTTGACAATCACGTGGATCACGGAATCTGGGGCGGCAAGAGCGAACGCGAACGCCGTCGACTACAGCGAGCCCGTCGCCGTGGACTCCCTCTGTCTCGGAGCTAACGATTGATGACGCACCACGACCTCTTTGAGTGCGTCATCAACGTTTCTGAGGGGCAAGATGAGCCCATCCTTCGCCAATTTGAGCGGTCGGCCGGTTCATCATTTCGCCACCGACACAGTGATGCCTGGCACAACCGCTCAGTCTTTACGCTCATCAACACGGCCGGCGAACTACTACTCGACGTTCAGTGGATGTTGCGCAACGTTATTGACGCCCTCGATTTAGAGTTCCACGAAGGTGTGCACCCCCGATTCGGGGTCGTCGATGTTGTGCCCTTCGTGGCCCTAGACCCGACTCAACGCCCCCAAGCGCTCGCGTTACGGAACCAAACGGCCGAGTGGCTCGGCGATCTAGGCATCTCGACCTTTCTCTACGGTGAGGTCAACGGCGTTGAGCGCACGCTGCCGGAGGTTCGCAAGGAGGCCTTCATCACGCTGAGCCCAGATTTTGGACCAGACCGGCCCGATGATGAAGTGGGCGCTACCGCCGTGGGCGAACGGCCAATTCTGCTGGCCTGGAACATGTTTGTAGATGGCGTCGATTTCGCGGTCGTCAAGCGTCTCGCGAGTCAGCTGCGCCGCCCCGGAATCCGGACCCTAGGACTCACCGTGGGACCTCGATTTCAGGTGAGCTGCAACCTGATCGATCCCGCCGTCTCCGGTCCGGCCGTCGCCTACGACGCCCTCCTGGAACTCTTGCCTCAGGGGGCAGCGATTACCGAATGTGAACTCGTCGGTCTCGCACCTCGCGCCGTGCTCGCCGCCATCACACCGGACCGTTGGTCACAGCTGGGGCTGCGTGAAGAACTGACCATTGAGGCACACCTCGAAAACGTGGCCGCTAGTCGGTAGGGAAAAGAAAACGCCCCCGAGATCCTCGGGGGCGTTTCTAAAGAACTTCGAATTAACTCGCCGCACTCCGGCGTTCAACGGCGCGGGCGCGGCGTAGGCGACGGCGCTCACGCTCACTCATGCCACCCCAGATACCGAACTTCTCGCCGTTGTCGAGGGCGTACTCCAAGCAGTCGTCACGAACGACGCAGCCTCGACAGACTTCCTTCGCTTCACGCGTTGAAGCTCCGCGCTCGGGGAAGAAAAGGTCCGGGTCGACACCCATGCAGTTCGCGCGAGACTGCCATCCGCGGTTCTCTAATCCACTCAACAAACTTGTGATGTCATCCATCGGTTCCTCCTAGGAAACGCCATTGCTGTCATCGTTGTAATTACAACGATGTGATTGTTGTCCAAATTCACGCACAATGCAAATGGAAACGGAAATTCCCTGATGAATAGGGGTCAGGGCGAATTAAACCGAATTTTTCAATGGAAAACCCCGGTCGAACCGGAGGTGCTTAGTTGTTGGAGGCGTAGGCCGTGAAGTGCTGCTGGCCGACTGTCTCACCGCTCTCATCATTGATGAGACGCATTTGGTAGACACCGGGAGCAAGGGTCAGACCGAACCACTTGGCGGACCACACAAAGTCCAGCTCGGCGTCGTGAGTCGCGTCACTAGCGGGGGTCACGATCTTGTCGGAGAAGCCGTACTCGAAGGGATTACCACCGGCATCGGTGCCCATGGCGGGAGTCCCGTCTTCCTGGAAAATACGGATTGAAACCTGAATCTCGCGACCAAGCTCGGAGGGGTCAAGGTCAAAGAGTCCGGCAACGGCCATGGGTGTTGGGAAGTTGGCCCAGACCCAGGTCAGACCGCCACCCATGAGGTAGAGACGGCCATTGTGTACTTCGGCGTTGTCGCACAGCAGAAGGGTTGAGTTCACGGCAGGCTCCTTGAAGAGTTTTACGCGAAAATCACGCAATTAGTCACTAATGCTAATACCGAGCGGGTCGCATTGCAAAAGATTTAATTGGTAAATTTAGGAAGCTTTTCTACGGGATTTGACGAAATCGTCCAGCACGTAGCGGCCCAAGTTGTCAATATCGGTATAGAAGGTGCGCCCGCCATTGACCTTGGCGATCTGCTCCACGAAGGGGAACTGGCTCCGTTCAATATCGAGGGCGAAGGTATTGATTGTTATGCCGGCCTTGGTACAGCGAAGGACTTCGGCCATCGTCAAGTAGAGGGTCTCTCGAACGGGGGGCCACGAGAAGAAGGGCTCCCCGTTGGGCTGGAGGTGAGCTGTGGGTTCGCCGTCGGTGACGACGATGATCTGCTTCGTCCCCTTTTCTCCTCGCATCAAGTGTCGCGAGAGGGCTAGCGCGTGCTGCAGATTCGTTCCGTATTGGTAGTCCACCGTTAAGAAGGGCACGTCTTCGAACTTGATCTCATGCGCCGTCTCACCGAAACCAACGATGGTGACAAAGTCACGGGGGTAGGCCGTTTGGATGAGGTGCGAGAGGGCCAGCACCATCTTCTTGGCCGGTCCGAGATTGCCGCGCATCTCCATCGAGAGGGAGAGGTCGACCGCTATCACGGTGGCCGAGCGGACAGTCGCCTCGTGCTCTTCCACTTCGAAGTCCTCGGGTAGGAGCCGGACGGGAGTGCCCGGCCCTTGGCGAAAAACCGCATTGCGCAGTGTGCGACCGAGGTGGAGATTGACGGCCTCGCCGGGCTCCCAGGGCTTGGAGGTCTCTTCACGGTCGTGACCACGGGAGGTACTCGCGTGGCGGTGCGCTCCGAAGGCGCCCCCACGGAGTTGAGAAAAGAGCTCACGGAGCGCCGAACCAGCGACTTTGCGCATACCGCGAGCCGTGAGTTTGGTCTGACCTTGAGAGCGGTCAATCAAGCCTTTTTCCGTCAGTCCACGCATCGCCTTTTGGAGACGTGCGACATTCTTGGCGGCGTCGGGACCGAGATTGCGACGAACGGCTTCAATATCAATTTCCGGGAGACGATTAGCGCCCCCAGGTCCCTCGAGGAATTGTTCTAAATTGCGTAGCTCTGCAATTTCTTGCGAACGGTCGGTCGCCTCCGAGAACTTCCCTGGTTGGCCGCCGCGGTAGCGATTGGCCCGCTGCCAGTCGATGTCGGGGGTGGCTTGGCGCAAGTTGCCCACCAAGCGGTTGAGGGCCGAATTGAGATCGAGGTCTTCGAGCATCTGACCAAAGAGGCCTCGAAGTTCAGCCTGTTGCTCTGCCGAGAGGGAGTTAAACATCGCTTCGGCCGCGGCCGCTCGCTCGGCCATCATTCGCACCACGTCCTCAAGAGTCTCGGCCCCGGGGAAGAAGTCGCCGAACTCCTGCATGAACTCTTCGAAGGTGGGGTCGAGGGGCTCGCCGCGGCGATCTTGCTCGATGAGATTCGAGAGGGCGTTCATCATGTCGCGGAGGCGGCCCATCTCGGCCTCATCGGGATTCGCGAAGAACTCCTTGTTGGCCTCGAAGTACGTATTAAGAACGTCTTCACGAATTTCTTGCATCATCGCTTCGTAGGCTTCGCGCGCTTCCGAGGAAACAAAGTCATAGTTTTGATACGAACTCAGTCGCTCCCCGAACTGGTCGGGCATGAGATCGCGCTGCATGCGCTTTTCGTTAACGAGGTCGTTCGTTACTTCCTGTCGACGCTCGTCACCCGAAGCGTCGGCCTCCGCCTGCAGTTCATCGAGGGCCTGACCCTCGAGGTCTTCAATCTCCTCGAGGCGCTTCATCAGTTCGGCCAGCTGGCCTTCGGGGTCGGCCGAAGCTTCCAATTGGCGGCGCCGTTCGCGGGCTTGATCTAAGAGGTCCCGAAGGCCCTCGATGCGATCCCCGTCGGGAGTTTCGAGGCCCTCGTAGGCCAGTCGGTCCAGCACGGAATCGAGGTCGCCGTACTCCAAGAGTTCGTCCAGGACGTACTCCAGCAAGTCCTCGGCCGCGAGGTCTTCGAAATCATCCCCGTCACCGGGGCGCCGGAATCCGTACCGAACTGCCATTTAGCGATTCCGTGACCGGTAGAGCGCTCGCGCGCCCGAGGCATCCTTGGCGAGCCGCTTGGTGAGGTGCAGGCCCTCCAGGATGAATTCGAGGGCTGCGGCCATCTCGGCCGGACCGGCGTCGGGACCAGCAATACGGCGAACTGGAGGCTCCAACACGGGAATGTGAGCCAACACGCTGAGGTAGTCCTGGGCCGGCAGATCGTCACCAACGTGCACAATCACCTCTTCAGTGAAGGCCTCGACAATGGCGCCCGCTTCGGCCAACGCGACGTTCTCGGTGAAGCATTGACGAGTGGCGAGCGTCACGAGACCGGCAATCAACAAGCTGGGGTCGGTGTCGTCCATTGAATCAATCTCAATCTTGCCTTGGGTTGACTGCACCATGGCCGAGAGGTCACTGACGCGGGGCACCACAGACTCTTCGTGGGTGCGCAGTGAACGGCGCAAGGCGTTGGCAATGACCGTCTCGTAGTTCGCGATCGAAAGGCGCACCGAGACACCCGAGTGCTGATTAACGACGTGACTACGACGCGCCACGTGGCTCACGCGAGCCACGATGTCGTCAATAAACCACGGCACCACAATCTGCTTGTTCGTCGTGGGGAGGTGGGCCTCTTGACGGACAATGGCGATTTCAGTGGCGATGTCGAGCGGGTAGTGGGTGCGAATCTGTGAACCGAACCGGTCCTTCAACGGCGTAATAAGGCGACCACGGTTGGTGTAGTCCTCGGGGTTAGCGGTGGCCACGACAACCATGTCGAGGTCGAGCCGCACCAAGTGACCGCGAATCTGAACATCGCGCTCCTCCAGCACGTTCAAGAGACCAACCTGGATTCGCTCCGAAAGGTCGGGCAACTCGTTAATGGCAAAGATGCCTCGGTTGGACTTGGGTACGAGACCGAAAGAGAGAGCCCGCTCGTCATCGAGGTAGAGACCCGAGGCCACCTTGATGGGGTCGATCTCACCGATGAGGTCGGCCATAGAGGTGTCGGGCGACGCAAGCTTCTCCGCGAAACGCCGTGAACGGTGAACCCAGTCGACGGGTGTCTCGTCACCACGTTCGGCCACGAGTTCGCGGGCGAAGATGGAAATCGGGTTGTAGGGGTCGTCACGGACGTCGGAACCGGCCACGATGGGCAGCCATTCGTCGAGCAGTTCGGTGAGAGAACGAACAATTCGCGTCTTGGCCTGACCGCGCTCGCCGAGCAGAATGATGTCGTGGCCGGCCAGGATGGCCGTCTCCACCTGCGGCAGAACCGTGTCCTCGTAGCCCTGGACCCCCAAGGAAAGCGGTCGACCGTCGGCGATAAACGTTTCGAGATTGGCGCGCATCTCTTCGTGGATGCTGCGAGAGACCCATCCGGATGCCTTTAGGGCACCCAACGTGGTCGCCAGATTGCTAGGGGTAACGAGAGAACTCATAGGGAAACTCTAGGGAGTCCCTGAGACCTCCGACTCAACCCGCAGGTAGCCGTGGCCGACCGATTCAAGAGAGGAGGAATCGGTCGGCGCGACCTGCCGAGTTCGGGTTCGAGACAATCGCCGAATCTCGGTAGTTAGGACCGTAGACACAAAAAACAGACCACGCAAGGGCGCCGACTGTGAAGTTGTGCACAAACATTGCCTACAATGAACATCGGTTGCTCTAGGCGACTTTTACCCCGATGTTTGAAGAGAGGAAAGCCGTGACGGCCTTAGAAAGCTCGACGCAGGTGGTACTGGGAGGAACGCGCGGAGGACCTGATGTGTCCACGTTGCGTCAAGACCGTTGGTGGCTCCAGCCAGTAATCACTGTTTCAATTTTGACTTCATTTGTAATTTACGCAACCTGGGCCGCCTTTCAGGGTGTGAACTACTTCGTTGGTGCCACCGGCGTCCACGAACTGATCAGCCCGTTCTACAGCCCCTGTCTGTCGACATCGTGCGTTGAGGGTTCAAGTCCTTTTGGCTTCGCGTTCAACGTAGGCAGCCTCTCCCCCGCTCTGATCATCTTGATTTTCCCCTTGGGCTTCCGGATGACCTGCTACTACTACCGCCGTAGCTACTACCGCGCATTCTGGTGGAGCCCACCAGCCTGTGCCGTCGCTGACGGGCACACCAACTACTCCGGTGAGACCCGCTTCCCACTGGTGATCCAGAACGCCCACCGCTACTTCTTCTACTTCGGTGTGGTCTTCAACGTGCTCTTGACCTACGACGCCATTCGCAGCTTCCACGTGGTTGGTGGCGGCTGGGGCATTTCAGTCGGTTCGCTGGTCTTGACCTTGAACGCCACACTGCTCTGGCTCTACTCGCTCTCCTGCCACGCCTGTCGCCACATCTGTGGTGGCCAGGTACGCAGCTTTAGCCAGCACCCCATTCGCCACAAGCTCTGGAAGCTGGCGACCCCTCTTAATGCCAAGCACATGAACTTCGCGTGGGCCTCACTCTTCGTCGTGGCTCTGACTGACGTCTACGTCCGACTCGTGTCCAGTGGCGCTATCCGCGACCTCGTTTTCTTCTAGGAGCTGACCAATGTCAACCAATACCCCAACTGAACACCACGAGTACGACGTACTCATCATCGGCGCCGGTGGCGCCGGTCTGCGTGCCGCCATTGAGGCCAAGCAACGTGGACTCAAGGTCGGCATCATCACCAAGTCCCTCCTCGGCAAGGCCCACACGGTCATGGCCGAAGGTGGCATGGCCGCGGCCATGGGCAACGTCTACGAAGAGGACAACTGGATGGTCCACTTCCGCGACACGATGCGTGGTGGCAAGTACCTGAACAACTACCGCATGGCCGAACTACACGCCAAGGAATCCCCAGACCGCGTGTGGGAGCTCGAGCAGTGGGGCGCGCTCTTTGACCGCACCAAGGACGGCAAGATCTTGCAGCGTGACTTCGGTGGTCACCGCTACGCCCGTTTGGCCCACGTCGGTGACCGCACCGGTTTGGAGCTCATCCGTACGTTGCAGCAGAAGGTCGTCTCAATGGGCACTGACGTGTTCATGGAGTGCAAGGTCCTTCGTCTCCTGCACGACCAGGACGGCAAGATTGCCGGCGCCGTCGCCTACTGGCGCGCCTCTGGCGAGTTCGTCACCTTCTCTGCCAAGGCCGTAGTTCTCGCCACCGGTGGTGTTGGTAAGTCTTGGAAGTTCACGTCGAACTCATGGGAAGGCACCGGTGACGGTCACGCCATGGCCATGTGGGCCGGCGCTGAGCTCATTGACATGGAGTGCATCCAGTTCCACCCGACCGGCATGGTCTGGCCCCTCTCGGTTCGAGGCATTCTCGTAACCGAAGGTGTCCGTGGTGACGGTGGTGTACTTCGCAACTCCGAGGGTGAACGATTCATGTTCAACTACGTCGCTGACATGTTCCGTGGCGAAACGGCCGAAACCGAAGAGGAGGGTGACCGTTGGTACGAAGACCACGCCGCTGGTCGTCGTCCGCCAGAACTTCTGCCCCGTGACGAAGTGGCTCGCGCCATCAACACCGAGGTAAAGGCCGGCCGAGGATCACCTCACGGCGGTGTCTACCTGGACATTGCGTCACGTCGTCCCGCCGAATTCATCCGTCGTCGCCTGCCTTCCATGTACCACCAGTTCATGGAGCTGGCCGGAGTAGACATCACCCGCGAGGCCATGGAGATTGGGCCGACCTGTCACTACATCATGGGTGGCGTGAAGGTCGACGCCGACACCGCCGCCACGAAGGTCCCCGGACTCTTCGCTGCCGGTGAAGTGGCCGGTGGTATGCACGGCGCTAACCGTCTCGGTGGAAACTCACTGTCCGACCTCATCGTCTTTGGACGCCGCGCCGGCATGGGTGCCGCCGACTACATCGAAGGACTCCAGGGCAGTGCCACGTTGAACCAGGGTGAAGTGGATGCGGCGATTGCCGAAGCCCTCGCTCCGTTCAACCGCGAGAACGGTGAGAACCCTTACGACATCCAGCGCGACCTGCAGGAAATGATGCAGGCCAACGTCGGCATCATCCGTACGGGCTCCGAAGTTGAAGCCGCCATCGAGACACTCGAAAACTTCACTGAGCGCGTGCAGAACATCTCCCTCAAGGGCGGTCGTCAGTACAACCCCGGTTGGAACTTGGCGACAGACCTTCCGAGCATGCTGACCGTCTCTAAGTGCACCGCCCGCGGTGCACGGGACCGCAAGGAGTCACGTGGTGGTCACACCCGTGAGGACTTCCCCGGTACCGACGAGCAACTCTCGAAGGTCAACATCGGTCACACCCTTGCTGGTAACGACTGGACTGCATCAATCAAGACGGAGCAGATCCCTCTGCTTCCTATCCCTGCTGAACTGAAGGCACTCCTCGAGGAGGGTAAATAATGAGCGACGTAACGATGCGCATCTGGCGCGGTGACTCCACCGGCGGCCAGTTTGAGAATTACACCTTGGAGCAGAACGAGGGCGAAGTCGTCCTCGACGTCATCCACCGCATTCAGGCCACCGAGGCACCCGACTTGGCGTGCCGTTGGAACTGCAAGGCTGGTAAGTGCGGTTCATGCGCCGCTGAAATCAACGGTAAGCCCCGTTTGATGTGCATGACACGTATGTCGGACATGCCTGAAGGTCCCATCACCGTGACCCCGATGAAGACGTTCCCCATCATCCGGGACCTCGTGACTGACGTCTCCTTCAACTACGCCCAGGCTGAAAAGGTGCCAGCTCTGCTGCCACCACCAATGCCTGAGGGTGGCTACCGCATCTTCCAAGAAGACGTGGAGCGCAGCCAGGAGTTCCGTAAGTGCATCGAGTGCTTCATGTGTCAGGACGTCTGCCACGTCATTCGTGACCACGAAGACAACAAGCAGCACTACGCCGGCCCTCGTTTCTTTATCCGCTACGCCGAACTGGAGATGCACCCCCTGGACACCAACGACCGTCGTGACTTGATTCGCGAAGACATGGGTCTCGGCTACTGCAACATCACCAAGTGCTGCACCGAGGTCTGCCCCGAGCACATCAAGATCACCGACAACGCCATCATCCCGTTGAAGGAGCGTGTCGTTGACGCGCACTACGACCCCGTGGCATGGCTCGGTCGCAAGATCCGTCGCAAGACCAAGGTCTCGGCGCAAGACGCGGCTGTTCAGCCTGCTCCGTAGTTAACCGTGGCCGAGTTTCTGAGTGCGGACTGGTTCCGCACCATCAACGAGGTCTTACAGTCCGCCACCCCCGAGCCGGTCGGCTCATGGCGCGTCGTCTTTGAGTGGCCCGATGGTCCCTCGTCTGCGCCCCACGCCATGACATTGAGCTGTCTCGAGGGGGTGGTGAACATCGGCATTGGTGATCATCTCGCGGCCGACGCCCTAGTCACGCTCGCCTTTGCCGACGCCAAGTCCCTCGCCGCTGGGTCCCTGGATGTGGCCGATGCCCTCCGCAGCGGTCGGTTCAAATTGCGTGGTGACGCCAAGGCCGTGGTCGAGATGGCCAACGCACTCCGTGCGGCCTTCGGCGGAACTAGCGCGAACCCGGCCCCTTAACGCTACCGTTCTTCACGGTCCACTTCGGGGGAAGTGAACCTGGCGTACCCGTGGTTCCGGCGGCCAACAGTCCCTTAAGGACGGCCTTGCCGAGTAGTACGCCACGGAGCGCCGCATTGCTCATATTGGCGTTCGTCAAGTTGGATGAAGCGAAATCCACCTTTGTGAGATTCGAGTGGATGAAGACGGCATTCACTGCCGTGGCGTGAGTGAAGTCCAGTTCGGTGAGATTTGCGTGCGTGAAGTTGGCCTGCGTGGCATTCGCGTACGCGGCGCTGGCCTTATAGAGCGAAGCCTGCGTGAGGTCGGCCCCAATGAGCGTGGCGCGCAAGAGTGACGCCCCATTGAGATTGGCACTCGTGAGGTTGACGCCATTGAAATTTGAATTTCGCAACGAAGCGCCCGTGAGGTTGGCCCCCTGGAGTGATACGCCCACAAATGAGGTGTAGGCCAGTCGGGCCGACCGCAGTACTGCTCCGGGGCCCACGACATACCCATGTAGAACGCCCCAGAGGCGCGGTACGGCGGCTGGAGTGCCCACAACCGACCCCGATGTCACGCCAGCCAGCGAGGCTCCCGTGAGCGTGGCTGCGTTGAGTGTGCTGCCGGTGAGCGTGGCACCGCGAAGATTGACGCCAGTGAGGTTGGCTCCCGTCAGGTTGGCACGGGTGAGATTGGCAGCTTTCAGTGACGCCGTGGTGAGGTCAGCTCCCGACAGATCGGCGCCAACCAAGATGGAATCAGGACCGACGAGGTATCCGGATGCGAGAAGCCAACCGGTTGGGAGCCGCACCGTGGAACCCACGATGCCCCCCGTCGTCACGCCGGCCAACGTTGCACTGCGGAGACTTACGCCCGTCACGTCGATACCCCGGAGATCGACACCGGTCAAGTTGGCTTTCGGGCCGAGTAGAACTCCCTGGGAGACAGCCCAGAGCGGTGGCAGGGCGGACGGAAGACCCACTATGCCACGACTGATCACTCCATCCAACTTGGCGTCGGCGAGATTGACGCCGGTCAAGTTGGTGCCAATCAGGATGGCGCTTGAGAGATCGGCATTCGAAAGATTGGTCCCCGTGAGATTGGCACTCGTCAGATTGAAACCAGGCAGCGTCAGCCCCGACCAGGAGCAGTTCTTGTAAACCCCGCCCGCTTTCGGGAGCTGCTGACAGGCCGGAAGGGTCGTCGTGGTCGTCGCTTTAGCGCCAGCGATACTTGGCAGCAGCAGCGTTGCCGCCATTCCCGTAGTGACAAGAATCCGCCGAAGTCCCATGGTGCAACCTTAGTAAGCGGTGACCCAACTGCGTAGGTCGCGCCCCAGCGGTCGCATCACCATCGTTGGGCTCAGGAATCGATTCCTCACTCGGCGGCGCTTCTGAGCTGCACCACATTGCCTTCTGGATCAACGATGTCACGGCGGGTCAAGCCATCGAGGGTAAACGTACGTTTCGTTACTATGCCACCTCGAAGCGAGACTTGCTCCAGTGCCAGGGGCAGCGACTTCACATCAAAAACTGGCTTCATGGCGCTGTCTTCTCTGGGCGCTGGAGGGGACGTAAGAACAATGGTTTTCGATACGCGAGGCGGAATCGAATGTATGAGAAGTTCCTCACCACCCCTTCCTAACCGAAGGTCCTTCTTGCTATCCCCCGGTCGTGGCCGCGGAGAAAATCCCAGAACCCCTTCATAAAAGTTGGCCAAAGCCCGGACATTGACCGCGAAGATTACGAGAGCACCCACGGTGAGAGTCTAAATCCGTGCGCACTGAGGGCTCGTGGGCCTGCAGGTTTCCTTACACCTGCAGCCATAGACGCTCCCCCGACTCAACCACACTTCGCCGACGACATAGTTGCAGATTGGGTCGAATTTCGCGCAGAGGCGCTACAGCACAATCGCATGGCGAATGCGCCACGTTTATGAGGTCGTTCATCGCAAGGCGCATGGAAGATATGAAAAGCGAAGGCCCCGCGAGTTTCCTCGCGGGGCCATGCAAGCACCAATGGCTTAGATCAAGCCGAGGGCCTGAACTTCGTCGCGCTCACCAATCAATTCGTCAGTGGTGACCTTGATCTTCTCTGCAGCGAACTCGTTGATTTCGAAGCCTTCCTTGACCTTCCAGTCACCCTTACCGTCAGCAACGATGGGGAAACCGAACGTCAGGCCGGCTGGGACGCCATACTCACCATTCGAGGTCACGGCGACCGAGACGCAGTCGTCCGCGGCCGTTGGGAAGACCAGGTCGTGAACGGTGTCAATCGCGGCGTTTGCGGCCGAAGCGGCCGAGCTTGCACCGCGGGCTTCGATAATGGCGGCGCCGCGCTTCTGCACGGTCGAGATGAAGTCGGTCTGCAGCCAGGCGTGGTCGCTGATGGCCGCTGTGGCGGCAGCACCGGCGACGGTGGCATTGTAGAAGTCGGGGTACTGCGTCGCCGAGTGGTTACCCCAAATGGCGAGGTTCTTCACCGCTTCGACTGGTGCGGCGGCCTTCTTGGCGATCTGCGTCTCGGCACGGTTCTGGTCGAGGCGGGTCATCGCGAACCAGCGGTCGGCGGGAACTTCGGGAGCGTTCGAACGAGCAATCAGGCAGTTGGTGTTGCAGGGGTTGCCAACCACCAGCACGCGAACGTCGCTAGCGGCGTTCTCGGCAATGGCGCGTCCCTGGGGCTTGAAGATGCCACCGTTGACGTTCAAGAGGTCACCGCGCTCCATACCGGCCTTGCGGGGAATCGAACCAACGAGCAGAGCCCAGTTGGTGCCATCGAAGGCGTGATTGAGGTCACTGGTCGCTTCAATGCCGGCGAGCAGCGGAAAGGCGCAGTCGTCGAGCTCCATGACGACGCCTTCGAGCGACTTCATGGCGGGCTCGATTTCGAGCAGGCGCAGGACGACTGGCTGGTCGGGTCCAAAGAGGGCGCCGGAGGCAATGCGGAACAAGAGCTGGTAGCCGATTTGGCCCGCAGCGCCGGTAACGGTGACGTGCTTGGGGGTGGTCATGTTCTCTCCTTGTGAGATCAATTGGTGGGTGTCACCGACCCAAAATGGGGGTGAAAAGCCACAGAGGTACTTTAGTTCCGAGCGGCGAGGGGGTTAGGGTTCACGTAGAAACTCAGCGGCCGATCCATCAAAGCTCGATCCCAAAATCTCGACTGCTTTCCTGGGTCAGCTCATGAACACGGATGCGCCACGACTCCACAACCTCTTTCAGTTCCTCCATCGAGGAACGAGAAAGCTGGAATTCCTCATCTCGAATTCGATCAAACTGATTAACACCCTGCAGAAAGGCAGAGACGGTAAATCCGCGGTCTTTTTCTTTAGCGAGAGTGAAAAGTTCCTCAATTTCAAAATATTGAGTGAGCGCCGCCAGGTCGACAAAATCTCGAGCAGCTGCGCGACCAAATACAGCGAGAACCTTATCTACCGCGAGCTCTTTAGTGGATAGCACAGGCGAAAACTCACCTTGTTGCGGGCGGAAGAGCCTGGCATCAGCGCCAAAATCAAGTTCGAGCTCATTAGCTCCTAGCTTGGCCCTCATGCGAACGAAGGTTGGGCTCATCTGAATAATCTCAACCAAATACCCAAAGTCGTTTAAGGCGGTGATGACTTTGGGTACGAACTGTGTGACTTCAGAATTCTTAGTACTGAAGAAATCTAGGTCATTAGTCGAACGATGGACAACTCCCTGCGAAATTAAAGCAGCGCCGCCAGCAAGTGCAAAATCACTCCCCTCAATAGCGTGCGCAACTGCCTTTTGAACTGAGACCTGAAACGGTGAGAGCATTAAGACGCTCTAAATGCTCGCTCTGAAAACCACCGATCCCATGCTGTTCGAACGTGGCGAGGGAGATAGAGCTCTGCCCAAATAGATTGAAGCGTGTTGAACGAAATGTATTCGCGGACATCTTCATCTGTGCCTTCGGTCAGGACAATTTCGTAGAGGCGGATACATTCATCATGGTTCTCGGAGTCGAGAACGAGCGGGGCTCCGGACCACCATATTCCTGAGTGAAGCCTGACTACACCCGACGTGCGAGCGATTGACTCTTCTGAAAAATCCGTTGGTATTGCAACGGGCCGTGATCCGGGTCCTAGAAGGGATGATCGCGTAAGGGTCATAGGAAAAGCATAGGACCCTGGTTGGACAATCTCCAGGGTGTTCCCTGGGGCGAAATTAGTTAAAGAGCCGGGAGTGAATTTCCTGTGTGGCGGTCGATCGATTCAATGTGTAGAAGTGGAGTCCTGGGGCTCCACCATCAAGAAGTTCTCGGCAGAGCTCGGTAGCGGCCCGAATGCCTTCGGCCCGAACGGCCAGTCCGCCCCCCTGCTCGTGAGCCCGCTCGAGCCGCTCGACTAGCCAGATGGGCACTGCAGCACCCATGTCGGCCATTCGGGCCACACCGCTCAAGGTCGTCACCGGCATGATGCCCGGGAGGACCGGCTTGGTAACGCCGAGTGAGCCCAGTTCATTTACGAGGCGCCGCCACTCTTCAAAATCAAAGAAGAACTGCGTGACGGCAAAATCTGCTTCACGCAGCTTGACGGCGAGGTGTTTGCGATCACTGACGAGATCATCGGAGCGAGGGTGGCCCAGCGGATGAGCGGCTACGCCAATAGAGAATGATCCAACTTCACGCGCCAGTTCAACCAGCTCCAGAGCGTGCGTGAACTCACCGCCCTGGAGGGCAGGGTCGTCGGGGATGTCGCCACCGAGCGCCATGATGTTCTCCACGCCGCCATCGACGTAGTTCTGCAGAATGTCGCGCATCTCAACGCGGTTGTGGCCAACGCAGATGAGGTGGGCCATCGCGGTGATGTGGCCTTCAGTCTCAATGGAGTGCACGAGATCAAATGTCCGTTGCCGTGACTCACGTCCCCCGCGGTAAGTGACCGAAACAAAAGAGGGGTCCAAGGAACGTAAATCGCGAATGGTATCGGCGAGAATGGCCGACTCTTCGTCGTTCTTCGGCGGAAAGAACTCGAAGGAGCGTGTGGCGCCCGCTGCGAGCAGCTGATCGATGCGCACGGGTTACTGGGCTCGACCGAAGTCGTCCTCGAGGCGAACGATGTCATCCTCGCCAAAATACGTACCGTGCTGAACTTCGACGAAGACGACCTGGGTCTCCGTGCGGTTTTCGCAGCGGTGCGCGGTGCCGACGGGGATGTCGATGGAGTGACCCGGTCCGACCTGGTGTTCAGTGCCATTCAAGATGACGGTGGCCGTACCGGAAACTACAAACCAGTGCTCGGAGCGCTTGGCGTGCTGCTGGTAGCTGAGCCGCTTGCCTGGTTCGACCACGATGCGCTTGACCTTGTGGTCGGGGGCAGCGTCATCGAGCACAAGGTACATACCCCAAGGGCGAACGTCATACTCACGTCCGAGTTCATCACGAGTGGTCATCGAATCTTCTCCGCGGCTAGAACTGCGTTGCGTAAAAGCATTGCACGGGTCATCGGCCCAACGCCACCAATTCGAGGAGTAATCCAACCGGCCACATCGGCCACATCGTCGGCGACATCACTCATCAAACGCTTGCCGACCCAGCTGGTTCCTGCACCGACCACGGCCGCGCCGGGCTTGACCATGTCCTTGGTGACCAGACCGGCCACGCCGGCCGCGGCGATAATTACATCGGCTTGCCGGGTCAAATGACCCATATCTTCGACACCGGTGTGCAGCACGGTCACGGCCGCGTTGCAACCCGGACGACGCATCGCCAGCAGTAGTGCGAGCGGACGACCGATAGTTAGACCACGTCCGATCACGACCACGTGCTGACCCTCAACGGGCACCTTGTGGGCCATGAGGAGCTCCACGATCCCGGCCGGGGTACAGGGCAGGGGGCCCGGTGCGCCCATCACGAGGCGACCCAGGTTGGTGGGGTGCAGTCCGTCGACATCCTTTTCGGGATTGATGCGCAACAGAATCTGCTCTTCGTTAATGCCGTTCGGCAACGGGAGTTGCACCAGGATCGAATGAATCGACGGGTCGGCGTTCATCTCATCGACGAGGGCCTCGACGTCGGCCTGCGTAGCGTCATTGCCGAGCTGGGCGTGATGGGAACGGATGCCTACTTCTTCACAGTCGGCGTGCTTCATGGCGACGTACTTGGCGCTGGGGCCATCGTCACCGACGAGAATGGTGCCCAGTCCGGCGGGGCGACCGGCGGCGACCAGGCGCGAGGCGCGATCAGCCAGCTCCATTTTCATTCGCGCGGCAACGCGCTCTCCATCAAGTAGTTCGGCCATGATCGCTCCTTAGTGGCGGAAGTGGCGCTCGCCGGTCATCATCATCACGATGCCGGCCGCGTCCGCCGCGTCGATAACTTCTTGGTCGCGCACCGAACCACCGGGCTGTACGACCGCCGTAACACCGGCCGAAGTAAGTGCGTCCAGTCCATCGGCAAAGGGGAAGAAGGCATCTGAAGATGCGGCTCCACCAATTGCAAGGTCGCCCGCCTTCTGGGTCGCAATACCGGCGGCCACCACACGAGACTGCTGACCGGCGCCAACTCCCACGGCCACACCGTCACGAGCGATCACGATGGCGTTCGAGGTGGTCCGGGCGCAGACACGCCACGCAATTTGGAGGTCGCGAAGTTCTTCGGCCGTGGGTTGGCGTTTCGTGACACAGCGCCAGTCGGTTACGGGCACGACGAGTTCGTCGGCATTTTGTACGAGGGCCGTGTTACCGAAGGTGCGAATTGAAAGTCCGAGTGCTTCCGGCGCCGGCGCACTCAGCAGGCGCGTCGCCTTACGGCGCGCCACCAGCGTGGCGATGGCATCGGGCGTCATCGAGGCCGCGATAATGACATCAGCTTGCGGGCCGGCCGCAATCGTTTCGGCGAGTTCCTGATCGAGCTCTCCCCCAACGGCAACGATGCCGCCAAAGGCGCTCTGCGGATCGGCCGCCAGAGCCTTAGTGAAGGCGTCTACGAAGGATGTTCCGATGGAGGCACCCGAAGCGTTGGCGTGCTTAATGATTGCCACGGCCGGGGCACCATTGGCGTCGGCCGAGAGTTCGTGCACTAAGCGCCACGCGGCGTCGGCGTCAAAGAGGTTGAGGTAGCTGAGTGCCGTGCCGGCGTGCTTTTCAACGCCGTCCCACCACGTGGTCGTGCCGTGGAGTCGGTAGCGAGCGCCAATCTGGTGGGGGTTCTCGCCGTAACGAACAACATCGGCACGATCCATTGAGAGGTGCAGAGTCGGTGGAACGACAGCGTCGGTCGCGCTGGGCGCCTCGCCAATAACGCCACCTTGATCGAACCAACTCACAATCGCCGCGTCGTAGGCGGCGGTGTGGGCGAAGGCGTCACGGGCGAGCTGGTGTCGTGTGGTGTTCGATAGTGCGCCACTCTCCTGCAGTTCAGCCAGCACCACGTCGTACTGCGCCGGGTTAGTCACGATGCCGACGTGCTGGTGGTTCTTGGCCGCAGCGCGCACCATGGTCGGACCACCGATATCGATGAGCTCAACCGAGGGGTCCATGTGAAAGGGGTAGAGATTACAGACGACCAAGTCGATAGCCGTAATGCCGTGGGCTTCGAGGTCTTCAAGGTGGCTTGACTTGCTGCGATCCGCCAGGATGCCCCCGTGAATCTTGGGGTGCAGGGTCTTGACGCGGCCGTCGAGCATCTCGGGTGACTGGGTCACTTCTTCGACCTTCTGGTGGGCGATACCGGCCTCTGAGAGGGCCGTAGACGTGCCTCCGGAGGCGATGAGGTCGATGTTCAGGGCTTCGAGGCCGCGGGCGAACTCCAGTAGTCCGGTCTTATCCCAGACACTCAGTAGAGCTCGCATTTCGTGGCCTCACTTTCGGAGAAATCCCCAAGAACTGCCATCAGCCTACTAATCGACCGTGGCCGACCTTTCAAGACGACTCTGCGGCTACAGCGAGACACTTTCGGGAGAAGTCCCGGCCTCCATCGCCGTGACCACCGCTCGAATGACTGCGGGATAGATCAGACGCTCAGTCTGCTTAATGCGTTCCTGTAGAGACTCTTCGGTGTCGCCGGCCTCAACCGCAACTTCCCTTTGCGCGAGGATGGGGCCTTCGTCCAGTTCCTCCGTGGCGAGATGCACCGTGCAACCCGTCACCGTCACGCCGGCGGCCAGCGCGTCACGCACAGCGTGCCAACCCTTGAAGTGCGGCAGGAGTGAGGGATGGGTATTGAGCACCACTCCGGGGAAGGCCTCATGGAAGGCAGCTGAGGTAATGGTGCCAAAGCCCGCCATGGCGATGAGGTTGACCTCGTGGTGACGCAACGTTTCCACAACCGCGAGCGAGTACGCCTCGCGGTCAAAGGACTTAGTAAATCCGCCGAAGTCCTCGCGATTGACTAAAGCGGCGGGAATACCCGCCGCTTTAGCTAGTTCGAGTCCGCGACACGGCCTGTCGGCCAGTATCACGTCGACGTGAATGCCGTCGGCCAGAATCGACTCGAGAATCGTGCCTGAACCGGAGACCAAGACGGCGAGTCGGGGACTGGCCACGCGCTTAGAGCGCTCGGACGATTTCGACCATCTTTTCGCCGGCCTCGGTGGGGTTCTGACAGACGTGAACGCCAGCTTCGCGCAGCGCGTCCATCTTGGCCTGAGCCGTTCCCTTGGAACCCGAGATGATGGCACCCGCGTGACCCATCTTGCGTCCGGGAGGAGCGGTAACACCGGCGATGTACGAAACAACGGGCTTGGTCATGTTGGCCTTGATCCACTCGGCCGCGTTCTCTTCTTCACTTCCGCCGATCTCACCGATCATCATGACGGCCTTGGTTTCGGGGTCGTCGTTGAAGGCCTTGAGGCAGTCGATGAAGTTGGTGCCGGGAACCGGGTCGCCACCGATGCCGACACAGGTCGTCTGACCAATGCCCTGCTGGCTGAGTTCGTGGAGCGCCTGGTAGGTCAACGTACCCGAGCGTGACACGATGCCGACGGGGCCGCCGGGCAGCGCGATGTCACCAGAGGTGATGCCGATGTTGCACTTTCCGGGGCTGATGATGCCGGGGCAGTTCGGGCCGAGCAGGCGGACGTTCGGGAAGTCCTGCTTCAAGCGGTTGTAGGTCACGGCCTCGTCCTGGGCGGGAATGCCTTCGGTAATGCACACGATGAAGGTGATGCCACCCTCAGCGGCCTCCAAGATCGCAGCAGCCGCGAACTTCGGCGGAACCGACACGAACGACGCAGTGGCGCCCGTGGCGTCCACGGCTTCCTTCACCGAGTTGAACACGGGGATGCCGTCAACGTCGGTGCCACCCTTGCCGGGGGTTACGCCGCCGACAACCTTGGTGCCGTAGTCGCGGTTGCGCAGGCCGTGGAAACGGCCCTGACCACCGGTCAGACCCTGGACAATGACTTTGGTGTTTTCGTCTACAAAAATGCTCATGGTTCTTCCTTAGGCGTTTGCCAAGCCAACGGCCTTGCGGGCAGCGTCGAGCATGGTCGGTTCGGTGATCAACTTGTCGTTCAGGTGGGGCAGCAAAATGGCGCGACCCTCAACGGCGTTCGTGCCGTCGAGGCGAAGCACGATGGGAGCAGCGATCGAGACTCGACGCAGAGCTTCCAAGATGCCGTTGGCAACGTCGTCAACCTTGGTGATACCACCAAAGATGTTGACGAAGATGGCCTTCACCTTCGGGTCAGAGTTGATGACCTCGAGGGCTGCGGCCATGACGTCGGGGCTTGCGCCACCGCCGATGTCCAAGAAGTTTGCTGGGCGTACGCCACCGTGACGCTCGCCTGCGTAAGCGACGACGTCGAGAGTCGACATAACCAGACCGGCACCGTTTCCGATGATTC
>CALAYR010000146.1 GCA_937894805.1 uncultured Acidimicrobiaceae bacterium
ACGGGGCCGGGGCCACCACGACCTGGGGTTACAACACCCTCGGTCAACTGATCTGTCAGAGCTACGACAACGTAGCCGGCAACACCTGTCGCGGTTCGGGGGCCGGAACCAGTTCACCCCCACCGGGACTCCTCACCTTTTCCTACGACGCCCTCGGTCGGGCCAGTTCGCTCATCACCTGGACCGGCGTGACGCTCACGAGCGCCTATGACTGCGCGGGATCTAAGGCCTGGGTCTCAACGGGCACCGCCAGTGTGCTCAGTTGTGACGAGTCCCACCTCGCCACCCCCGCGATTCCGACGAGCAGCGCGGCCATTACGACGACCTATTCGCAAAATGCGACCGGGCAGTTCACGAACCAGGCCACCACGACCAATGCCGGCGCGACCAATCTGCTTAGCTTTTCCTTCTCCTACGACGATCTCAGCCGCCTCACGGGTTCCACCCCAACGCTGAACACCACGACCAAAGCAACTGACAACTACGGTTACGACCCAACCTCTAGGGTGACCTCGGGACCAATCACTGGCACGACCGGCAACCCCAACTATTCCTACAGCCAAAGCGGCGCCATCACCCAGGCCACGACGCACTTCGCTACCGCCGCCTACGCCCCGAACGGTCAACTCTGCTGGACTAGTGCGACGTCCACGAGTTCACCGAGTTGTGCTTCCACCCCCAGCACGGCAACGACCTTTACCTACGACCTAAACGGGAACCGGACGAGTTCAACCTCACCTTTGAGCACAACATCACTGAGCTGGCAGTCAACTTCTGGCAGGCTCATCTGTGTGAACACCGCGGGAACATCTTGTTCGACCACTTCACCAACGTCCAGCACCACGCTCTACTCCTACGACGGTGACGGACACCGAATGACGAGTGCCAACAACGGCACCACCAACGCATTTATCTGGGACACCGGGGCCTCGCAGCTCTTGGCGGACTCGACACATGACTACGTCTATCTCCAAGGTTCAGTGACGCCCGATCTGCAGATCAACCTCACGACCGGCACCGTTGATCTCTTGATCCAGGATCAAAACGCCAACACCCGCGGCGTGGTCCAAGTGACCGGCGCCAACAGTTCACTCAACGGCACGATTGTGAACTACACCGATTATGACGCCTACGGCAACGCCATCACTCAGCCGGGAGGCTCCATCAATCCCGGCGGCATGAGCAACGGGGGAGTGGCCACCGACATCTCCACATCCTTCGCCTTTGGCGCTGGATACTGGGACGCATCCAATCTCACCTACCTAGTCCACCGCTACCTCGACAACGAGACCGGACAGTTCATCAGCGTCGACCCGCTAGTTGATCAGACCCGCGAGGCATATGTCTACGCGGGGGATGGACCGGTGATGGCGACTGATGCGCTGGGGCAGTGGTCATCATCGTGCATCGTGCATTTGCAGTGGCCACATATTTCGAGTTCAAACATCAAATCTGGGAAAGGTCGATATGTTTCGGTTAATGCAATCCTAGACTGTCGTGAGACAATGGCGATTATGAATCTCAACGTCAGTTTGTGGGTAACCCATTTAGGTGTCAAGCGCATCCTACGAACCGAATCGAGAACAGGTTACACAGGTAAAACGATCAAACTAATGCACGTAGAAGCCGCATGTCGTAGCAAAAAAATAATGACCTTTTATTCAACATTTTACGCGAGCGCTCTAGCGTTTAGTCAAATTTGGCACAAAGGCGAGGGCACTTCTAAGTCAAAAGAGCTTACGTGCGGAGTCTAATTGATTCAATGAAAATACCTGAGCTTGTCTATGAATTTCGGTTACGAGTTTTGAATGCTTGCTCGGGCGCTAATTACGATATAAATCGTGAATTATTGATATTCAGAATCGGGGGGCAATTGGAAGAGCAAGCATCCAAAGCAATGGAGTATGGCAACGTAAATTGGGAGTTTGATGGCTACGAAGTTGAGATTCGACGAATGGAGTCAATTTTGGCATTCGACTCCATTTACCTTCAGGTTCAATATTGCAAGAGTCACTTCCTCGAAGCAAATCTGCCTTACCCTCCATCTTGTTCAGTGGATGTAATGAAATATCGAATTTGTAAGGAATTAGTCTCGATGATCATCGAAGTTAACCATGTTTCTATCAAGCAAACTCGATGTACGCTGCTACGTTTTGGCGACTTTAGAAGTGGTGAGACTCATGAGTTTCGACTGTAAATCGGGGCCGCATCCGACTCCAAGGCTCAGTCACCCCCGATCTGCAGATCAACCTCACCACTGGCACCGTTGATCTGCTGATTCAAGACCAAAACGCCAACACCAGAGGCGTGGTCCAAATCGTCGGCACCAACAGCACGTTTGACGGCACAATTGTCAACTGCACCGACTACGACGCCTACGGCAACGCCATCACTCAGTCGGGAGGCTCCATCAATCCCGGCGGTATGGCCAACGGGGGAGTCTCAACTGACATCTCCACATCCTTCGCCTTTGGCGCCGGATACTGGGACGCATCCAACCTCACCTATCTCGTCCATCGTTACCTGGATAACGAGACGGGGCAGTTCATCAGCGTCGACCCACTGGTTGATCAGACCCGACAGGCATATGTCTACGCGGGGGATGGACCGGTGATGGCCAACGATGTGTTTGGCTACTACTCCTCCCTCTCCTCTTGCACGTCATTTACTTGTGAGAAAGGGAGCTTGCCTAGTGTGGTGACCCCCCTGAATCGGTCCAAGCTCTATGACTAGATAGGCCTAGGTGCGACTGGGAATCGAGGTTGGTGAGGGATGCACGCCGCTATCAAGCCGGACACCCCATATCCCTTATCTCGCTCAGATTCTGCGTGTCGACCAGTCCGCGAGAGTTATCATTCATCTGTCAAGGAGTATCGATGAACCCCGAAGAGAACACCACCACTGAAGAAGAGACGACCACCGAAGAGTTGCTCGTCGAGGAAGTCTCCATCGACGGACTCTGCGGGGTCTACTAAACAGTGTCCCTGACGGGCACTCTCACCTTTGATTCAACCGCACCGTGGCAGATGAGTCGCCACGTGTCACTGCGTGATGAATCCTTTGGCGCACTGGCGTACCACCACGTCAATCGCCGTCTGGTCTTCTTAAAGAGCAAGCCCCTCGTGGCCATTGTTCGAGATCTCGCCAATTTCCCAACCGCTCGCGAAGCAATCGCCGCCCACGTGGATGAGGCTGAAGTAGCCCGCTACGAGAAGGCGCTTTCTTCGCTCGTACCATCGGACATCATTAATGGGCGCTAACAGTTCACTCCGCGATCGCTTCGAAAGCGGTCTGGCCGCACCAATCTGCCTGACGTGGGAATTGACCTACGCCTGCAACTTGGCGTGCACCCACTGCCTCTCCTCATCGGGCCGCCGCGACCCCAACGAGCTCTCGACGACTGAGGCGATGGCCCTCATTGACGAGATCGCCGCCATGCAGATCTTCTACATCAACATCGGTGGTGGCGAACCGATGATTCGTGCCGACTTCTTCGACATCATCGAACACGCCATCAATCGTCACGTCGGCGTGAAGTTCTCCACCAACGGTTCACGCATTACGCCCGAAGCGGCCCAACGTCTGGCCGCGATGGACTACCTCGATATTCAGATCTCAATCGATGGAGTCGACGCCGAGACCAACGACGCACTGCGCGGTGAAGGCTCCTACGACGCGGCCCGCCGCGCCATGGACAATCTTCGTGACGCCAACTTTGGACCGTTCAAGATCTCCGTGGTGATGACCCGTCACAACATCTCCCAGCTCGACGCCTACGAGGCCCTGGCCAAGGAGTACGGCGCCGAACTTCGTCTGACCCGACTACGCCCATCGGGTCGTGGCGTGGACGTTTGGGACGACCTGCACCCCACGCGCGAACAGAACCGTGAGCTCTACCAGTGGCTGCTCGATCGCCCCAACGTCTTGACGGGCGACTCCTTCTTCCACCTCTCGGCGCTCGGTGAACCACTGGACGGACTGAATCTTTGTGGTGCCGGTCGCGTGGTCTGCCTCATTGACCCCGTGGGCAACGTCTACGCCTGCCCCTTCGTGATCCACGACCAGTTCTTGGCCGGCAACGTGAAGGAAAAGGGCTTCAACGAAGTGTGGACCAACAGTGATCTCTTCACGTCGCTGCGCGAACCCGGTAACCCCGGGGCCTGTACGGCCTGTGGTTCCTACGACGCCTGTCGTGGTGGTTGCATGGCCGCGAAGTTCTTCACCGGCTTAGAGCTCACCGACCCCGACCCCGAGTGCGTCTTTGGTCACGGGGAAACGGCCCTCGAGGCCAAGCGGCTCGAGATTCGCCCCAAGCCCTCACCGGATCACTCGCGTCGCACCCCGGTGCGTATCGGCAGCAAATGACCCTGCCCCCACTGCCGTATCGGACGTGGGTGGAACAGGCCGAACGACCAGATCGAATTCTCGTCATCCCGCTGGGATCGTTTGAACAGCACGGTCCCCATCTCCCGATGGCCACCGACACGATTATCGCCACCACGGTGGCGAACGACGCCGCGCTGGCAGTCGAGTGTGACGTCGCGCCCGCCCTGCCCTTCGGGGCCAGTGGTGAACACCAGGGCTTCGCCGGTTTGCTCTCGATCGGCACCTCGGTCACCCACGACGTCATTATCGAACTCCTGCGCAGTGCGCGCTTCACCTGGAAGGGCGTCGTCTTGGTGAGTGGCCACGGGGGCAACGTGCACGCCCTGCAGGACGCCCTGGCTCTGGCCCGCTTTGAGGGTTCGACGGTACATCTCTGGCTGCCACGTGACCCGAACGGTGACGCCCACGCCGGCAAGAGCGAGACCTCCTTCATGATGACGCTGCCGGACAACCACATCCGCCCGATTGAGGTGCCGGCCGTGGAATTGGAAAGTACGGAATTGGCACAGGTCTGGCGAGAGGGAATAATGGGGGTGTCACCTAGTGGCGTCCTCGGAACTCCGGGTGCCGCCACTGCCGAATACGGGTGGGAACTTCGACGTCGCTGGTGTAGCGAAATCGTTGAACTCATCCAGTCAATCCAGGGAGAGTCATGAACCGAGTTGCCATTGTTACTGGTGCGGCTCGCGGTATTGGTGCGGCCACTGTTGACGCTCTGGTGAACGAGGGCTTTCGCGTCGTGGCCGTTGATCGCTGTCGTGACATCGCCGACATTCCCTACGCCCTCGCCACGCCCGCTGACCTCGACGCCGTCGTGGCTCGCCACGGCGACGCAGTACTGGGTCTCGTGGGTGATGCCCGCAGTGCGGCCGACATGGAACTGGCCGTCGACACCGCCGTTCGTCACTTTGGTCGCCTCGACGCCGTCGTGGCCGCTGCCGGTGTGGTTGGTGGGGGAGTCCCACTCTGGGAGATGACCGACGCCGCCTTTGACGCCGTGATGAGTGTGAATCTCTTAGGCACCCGTCGACTAATCGACGCTGCGGTGCCCACGTTGCTCGCCAACGGTGGCTACGGCCGCATCGTGGCCATCGCCTCGGCCGCCGGCCAGCTGGGTCTTCGTCACCTCGCGGCCTACTCGGCCGCCAAGCACGCCGTCGTGGGACTGATCCGTGGCGTGGCCATGGACCTTGCCGAAACCAACGTCACCGCGAACGCCGTGAGTCCCGGATCGACGCGCACCGCCATGCTCGATGCCTCCGCCGTTCTCTACGGTCTGCCTTCCGCCGAATCATTCGGCGAGCAACAGCCCATGGGCCGACTCCTAGAGCCCAGTGAGCAGGCGGCCATGATTGCCTGGCTCTGCTCGCCACACTCGTCAGCAATAACGGGTGCGAACCTTGCCGTCGACGGCGGAATGACCGTTAATTAGCCCCAGAAGCGAAGATTCGCCTGGGCGGCCAGTGTCCCGAATCGCCCGCCAACGAAGAAATTCCTGTTTTTACGATGGTTTCGGGGTACGGGGGGACCTTTTCTTGGGGTGGCTTAACGCCAAATCATATAATAAAACAGTGCCAAATCATATAATAAAACAGTGCCAAATCATATAATGCTCTGTAGAATGCCCGTATGAACGGATATATTCCCCGGATCATTGATGCACTCATCGACCGCAGATTGCAGTCTGCAGGAGCCATCGTGATCGACGGACCCAAGGCATCCGGCAAGACTGAATCCGGTCGGCGAGCAGCGCGTAGTGAGGTGTTGCTCGATAGCGACTTGGCCCTGAGGCAGCTAGCACTCGCTGACCCGCGCCTGGTATTGGACGGCGAGTCACCACGACTGCTGGACGAATGGCAATCGGTTCCTGCCATCTGGAATGCCGTGCGTCGAGAGGTGGATGCTCGCAAGATCCCGGGTCAGTTCATCCTGACTGGCTCTGCCAGCCCCGCCGATGACGTAACCCGACACACCGGCACGGGAAGATTTTCGAGAATTCGGATGCGCCCCCTTACGCTTATCGAAAGTGGCCATTCCAGTGGAGAGATATCCCTCGGGGCACTCCTAGAGGGGGAGGGCGTTGGGGCTCATGCCAACGAGACCACCCTCACTGACGTAGTCGAACGGATTATCAGCGGTGGCTGGCCCGGTAGTCAGTCGCTCCCACTCGCTGATGCCAGTCGCTACGCAATTGACTATCTCGATCAAGTAGCCCGAGTTGATGTCGCGGGAAATGATGGAGTACGGCACGATCCGCGCAAGGTCGGCGCACTATTGCGATCGATCGCCCGAACTACCGCGTCGGAAACTTCTCTCGCCACGTTTGCTCTTGATGCGGGAGGATCGGAGGGCCCGCTTCATGCCGCAACGGTGGCTAGGTATCTCGATGCCATCGAACGGATTTTCATTCTTGAAGTTCAAGAGGCCTGGGATGTTCCGCTTCGAACCAGGACGCCACTTCGTAAAACCCCGAAGCGTCATCTTGCCGATACATCGCTGGTGACAGCGGCGTTGCGAATTGCCTCTGCGCCACAGCTCCTCAATGACCCCGAAACCCTGGGTCTCGTATTTGAAAGTCTCGTCTTTCAGCAACTTCGAGTTTTCGCAGACCTGATCGATGCCAACGTGTTCCACTTTCGAGCCAAAAACGGTTTAGAAGTTGACATCATCGTGGAGCGAACTGATGGCACGTGGGGCGCAATCGAGGTCAAACTGGGTGCTGGTGCCTTAGACGGCGCAGCGATGACTCTCTCGGCCTTTTCAAGTTCGATCGATACGACGAAGAGTTCCCCTCCGGCATTCCTCGCCGTCATTGTGCCCACTGGTCCTTCGTATACGCGACCCGACGGAATTGCAGTTATCGCGCTGACGAGTCTCGCGCCGTAATCAGCGAGAACGAAGAAGACGGACTACGCCGGTCGCAGTACCGTAGCGGCCCGCCAGAGTGCGGTGTAGTTCTTGAAGGTGATTTCCTCGTTGACGTAGCCCGCGCTCAGTAGCTCGGCGTGATACGCCGGCAAGTTGTGCCAGGGAACACCCATGTCAACGTGGTGGGCCAGATGCCAGCCGGTATTGAACGGCACCAACCACGTGCGGGCCAACAGTGACTGCTTCACGTTGTGGGTGGTCAGGCGACGGTCATCACTCCGCGACATGCCCCCGTGTTCGGCAATGGCCCGCAGTCGATTGAGGACGCGCCACTGGGTCATCCAGGGGAGCCACCAAAAGACGAGGTAGCTCCACCACCGTCCGGTGACAAGGGCGAGGCCGACGGCCATGACGAGTTGAGTGCCAAGGATGGCTGAGGCCAATGGTCGACTGGCCCGTTTGGTAAGAGCCTTGAGCAGAACGACGAAGTTCTTCCAACCGGAGATGCCGACGGCGTCACGGAGGAGTCGACGGCGTAGATCACGTGGCTCGCAGGGATAGCCCCGGTAAAAAGCGATGTCCGGTTCGTCGGGACCGAACTCTTCGCGGTGATGGGCAAAGTGACTGCGTCGATAGAGACCGATGGGCACGAAGGCGGGGTAGGCAACGAGCCACTTGCCGATCCAGTCGTTCGCCCACTTCTTGCGGAAGAGCAACTTGTGGGCCGCTTCGTGCATCAAGATGGCGAACCGCACGTGGATTGGTCCCATGGCCATGAAACAAATGATGCCCAGCAACCAGCCGCCGTGGGTGCCGAGGTAGGTGAGACCGAGCAGCCAGGTCCAGGCGAGCGTGACGGCCCGGACGTTACGCCACGTGGAAATTCGTCGGAATTCTGCGCGCAGTTCAGGGATGGCCACGCCGTTCACGAGGAGTCGCTCGCTCGGGAGAACCTCAGTCAGATCTTCGATTTGCGGAACGAGCGTGGTCAGCACACCGCCATCGTAGGACCCTCTGGCGGACCCCCGTCACCCGTAAGGAGAGGTGTATGGTGAAGACACCTCGCGGGAGCGAAGTCGGTGAGATTCCGACGCTGTCCCGCAACTGTGTGAACGAAGCAATTCGTTCGAGTCAGGTCGCCTGTCGCGAGGTTGTTGTGACAAAGCTCTCGAGGCAAGAGCGGTCGCGCGGACAGCGTTCCGTCGGTCAATTCCCCTCGACCGAAAGGAATGTAAATGAAACTGTCCCTCCGAACCGCCACCGCAGTGGCCCTACTCGGCACGTCACTCACGTTTGCTGCCACGGCCGGTGCCGCCACGGCCAAGCCGTCGTGCGTTGTATCGATGTCGCCCACCGCGACCGAGACGCTGTACGCCATTGGTGCCGCGAGTCAGGTGAAGGCCGTCGACCGTGATTCGAACTATCCAGTCGGCAAGTTGCCAAAGACTCGGATCGATGCCCTCAATCCCAGCGTGGAGGCCGTCTCGGGTGTCTGCCCCAAGGTCAAGGGCAAGACGGTGAAGCCGGACCTCGTCATTATTTCCTATGACGCCAACAACATCAAGGCCAACCTGACGGCTCTGGGTATCACTGTGGTGGAGCAAAACGCCGCCGTTTCCCTCGCCGACGCGCAGGCGCAAATCCGCCAGCTCGGTACGTTGACGGGCCACGCCGCAACGGCCAATCAAGTGGCCATCGCTCTCGGGAAGCACGTCAATGATGCCGTCGCATCCGTTAAGGTCGCCGCTTCACGATTGAAGGTTCGCGCGTCGACAGTCTCGATCTACTACGAACTCGATCCGACTCTCTACTCCATTACGTCAGACACCTTTGTCGGTTCTCTACTCCACCAGATGGGTGTTACTAACATTGCCGACTCCGTGGCCCAACAGAGTGACTACGGCTACCCCCAACTCAGTCGCGAGTACGTGATCAGCGCGAGCCCGAAGGTGATCTTTCTCGCCGACACCAAGTGCTGCTCGATTAAGGCCAGCACGGTGGCGGCTAGAACCGGCTTTGCTTCAGTGGCGGCCGTGAAGTACAACCACGTGATTGCCCTTGACGATGACGTCGCGTCCCGATGGGGACCACGACTCGGTCTCTTGACCGATCATTTGGCCCAGGCCATTAAGAACGCCTTGTCGCAGAAGCGTTGGACCAACTAATCCATGCAGAGCTCCTCGACGCGTTCTCGAATCCTCACGGTGACCGCACTGGGCTTTTGCGCCCTGTTCGGCGCCATGGTGGTCGGGCTCGGCGTCGGTCCACTTTCTATGTCATGGAGTCACATCATTGGTGATGTCGCCTCGCACCTCGGTCTCGGCCACTCAACGTTGGATTCACTGCAGTCCACGGTGCTCTGGCAGCTCCGCGCCCCTCGTTTGGTCTTGGGCCTGCTGGCCGGCGCGATGTTGGCGGTGGCCGGTGGTACGTATCAGGGCGTGTTTCGAAATCCCTTGGCCGACCCCTACCTGCTCGGCGTGGCGGCCGGAGCCGGTCTCGGCGCCACCGTGGCCATTGTGCAGATCGGCGACGGCCTCTCCACCCCGGCCTGGACGCCGTGGTTGGCCTTCGCCGGTGCCCTCATTGCCGTCAGCTTGACGTGGGCCGTGGGTGGCCGGGGAACGAGTGCCAGTTTGGTGCTGGCCGGAGTTGCAATCTCATCGCTCTTAACCAGCGCGCAGACCTTCGTCCAACAGTCGTCCCACAGTTCAATTGCTCGCGTCTACATCTGGCTCCTGGGCTCCCTCGGCGGTGCCTCGTGGCACAGCGTTTGGATGACCTTGCCCTACGTGATTGTCTGCATCATTATCTGCGTGGCCGCGGCCGGAGCTTTGGACGTCATGAGCGTTGGCGACGTTGAATCACGCAGTCTCGGCCTGCCCGTTGAGCGGGTCCGTTTAGTCGTTGTGGCGGCCGCTTCGCTCGGCACCGCGGCCGTGGTCTCTTCCGTGGGCCTCATTGGGTTCGTTGGCATCATCGTGCCTCACTTCGTACGACTGCTCGTGGGTTCGAGCTACCGCCACATCCTGCCGCTCTCGGCACTCATTGGCGCCACGTTCTTGGTCCTCACCGACACCGTGGCGCGCACGGTCGTCTCGCCTTCGGAACTTCCGCTTGGCGTTATCACCGCCCTCATTGGCGCGCCAATGTTTGTCCTCTTGCTTCGAGCGCGACGGGAGTCGCTCACATGAGTGCCGTCGACGTCCGCCACGTCAGCGTGGATATCGGCGACGCGCAGTTAGTTCGTGACGTCACGCTGAACTTTGCGGCGGGGCAGTGGCACACCATTGTTGGTCCCAACGGTGCCGGCAAGACGACGCTCGTTGAAACTATTGCCGGTGTCCGCCAGCCCACCCGCGGCGCCGTCGAGGTGTCGGGAATGTCCATCCATGCGGCCTCTGAAAGGCTGCGCGCCCAGACCGTGGCCTTCGTACCGCAGCACCCCATCGTGCCGGCCGGCATGAAGGTTCGTGACTACGTGGGTCTCGGTCGCACGGCCTACCGCTCACTCTTGCGCGGTCCCTCGACTCGCGATCACGAAATCGTGAGTGAAGTGCTGAACCGGCTCGACATTGAACGCTTCGCTGACCGCGACGTGGCGACGTTGTCCGGTGGTGAGCGCCAACGCATGGTCTTGGCTCGGGCCCTGGCCCAACACACCATGGTCGTGGTGCTCGATGAACCAATTACCGGCCTGGACATTCGCCACCAGGTTGATCTGCTCGAAGTGCTTCGCCGTGAAGTTGAAGAGTGTGGTCTCACCGTAATTGCCACGCTGCACGATTTGACGTTGGCCGCACAGTTCGCCGATCGATTAGTCCTCCTCGCCGACGGCCAGGTGCGAGCCGAAGGCACGCCGCACGACGTGCTGCGCACTGTCGAGTTGGCCGATTGTTACGGCGTGGCTCTCCAGGTCGTCAACGTTGGGGGGAGTGATGTCGTGGTGCCGGTAACGGCGATACGGCAAGGAAACGTTCCGACTTTCTCGTAGGCTGGAGAAAAGAATGGAAGGAATCCAGTGCGCCGCACCAAGATTGTCGCCACCGTTGGCCCCGCATCAGAGTCTGACGAGGTCATTACGGCCCTCGTAGCGGCCGGCGTCGATGTCCTTCGCTTAAGTTTTGCTCACGGCGATCTGCCTTCTTGCATTGATCGCCTCCGTCGCGTCCGCGCCCTGGCTCCCGACTTGGCCATCATGGTGGACATCCCCGGGCCGAAGATTCGCGCCGGTTCATTTGGCACATCGCCCGTCACCTTGGAACTCGGTAGTTCGTTGATCCTCGAAGAGGGTTTCGGGGAAACCTCAACGGCCAGTCGCATTGTGGTCGAGCGCGACGACGTTATTAACAAGCTGTCTGTCGGGGACTACGTCCACATTGGTGACGGTGGCACGTCGCTGGAAGTCACCCAGGCCGGAACCGTAGCCACGGCCGTCGTGATTTCGGGTGGCGCCGTGATGGGCAAACCCGGACTTTCTCTCCCGAGCTCCTTGATGCACGATCAGCTCCCCACGGCCGATGACCGTGAGCGCATTGAGGCTCTCCGTTCTGAGCGGTTTGAAATCCTCGCCGTTTCCTTCGTCCGATCACGGGCCGACGTGGCCGCGGTCCGCGAGGCGTTACAGCGTGACGACGTGATGATTATGTCCAAGGTCGAAACGGCCGAAGCCGTTGACGCCCTAATTGAAATCGTCGAAGAGTCCGACGCTCTTATGGTGGCCCGCGGTGACCTCGGTGTGCGTATGCCTATTGAGGACGTGCCGCACCTCCAGAAGCGGATCGTCAAGGAGGGCATCCGTTTTGCCCGTCCCGTCGTTGTCGCCACCCAGATGCTCGAGTCGATGACTCACGCCCAGGTACCGACGCGGGCCGAAGTGACCGACGTCGCTAACGCCGTGCTCGACGGGGCCAGTGCCGTGATGCTGAGCGCCGAGACGGCCATTGGGAATGATCCCGTGGCGGTCGTGACGACCATGGACCGCATCATTCAGCGGGCCGAAGCGGGCTTTGACTATCAGAAGTGGGGATCCTCACTCGGTGTTCAAGAAGTGTCGGGCACCCGCAGTGAAGCGATACGTATTACGGCGGCCATGACAGGTGCCGCGTGGCGTGCCGCGATGGAAGAAGAGGCGGCCGCAATCATTGCCTGCACGCGCTCTGGTATGACGGCACGAGCTATCTCACGTTTTCGTCCCCCGATGCCGATTTTGGCCATTACTCCGAGCCACTTCACGGCCCGACAACTGAAGTCCAGTTGGGGCGTGAACGACGTGCTCGTCTCATCCTCGACCGACATCGATGAACTGGTCCACCAGGGCATCGAACACCTCCGGGCCGACGGCACCGTCTCGTCCGGTGACTACGTCGTCGTGATGGCCGGCTCGGATGACGGTGGACTGTCGACCACCGACACTGTCCGGATGGTCGCTGTTAAGTAGGGCGTCAGCCCGAAAAAAATGGCCGACATGGCCATTTCTAAGGATTTCTTAGACAATCCGCGGAACTTCACCTTCCGTTCACTAGTTTCGTGCCTAGTTTGCAACGCGCAAACACGACTTATCAACGAAACCTGCGGGGGAAACATATGTCTGATATTGAATTTCGCGAAGGCGAATACGGCGAGAAGCTTCTCGCCGTTGAGCCTGGCGGAGTAGAAGCTATTCCTGAGGCGGACCGCCACGGCAAGCCGTGGAACCTGTTCGCTGTATGGACCAGTCCCAACCTAGAGTTCGCCACGATTTACGTGGGTGCCCTCGGTGTCTTCTTCGGCTTGAGCTTTACGCAAGCCGTCCTTGGTGCGATCCTCGGTAACGCTCTGGGCGCCCTGGGTTCATACTTCTTGACCCAAGACGGTCCGAAGTATGGCGTTCCACAGATGGTGGTTAGCCGTTCGGCCTTCGGTAAGGTCGGCAACATTTTGCCTTCCATCGCCAATGCCGGTGCTGCCGGAATCGGTTGGTTCGCAGTGAACTCCGTATCGGGTGCATTCGCGCTCGCCACGTTGACTCACTGGAGCAACTTGGTCTGCCTCTCGATTGTTGCAATCGTTCAGGTGGCTATTGCCTTCATCGGACACAACTTGGTTCAAACGGTTGAGAAGTACCTCATGCCGTACCTCATTGTTGTCTTCGGTATTTCGGCGATCATCGTCTTCACCAAGCCTTCTGTGGCATCACCCGAAAGCTGGCACCTCCCCGGAGCGTTCTTCCTCTACGTCGGTGCCGTTTACGGTTACTCGGCTGGTTGGAACCCCTTCTCCTCGGACTACAGCCGTTACATGCCTTCGAACACCGACACCAAGGCTGCAGGTCGGTTCGCCGCTCTGGGTCTTCTGGTGGCTCCTTCGATTCTTGAAATCGTTGGCATCGCCGCAGTGAACGCTGGTATGCACTCCTACGGTGCCAACAGCAACCCTGTTGGTGACTTCACGAACTTCCTGCCAGGTTGGTTGGGCAAGCTCGTGTTGCTGGGCATCGTTATTGGTTCCATCTGCGCCAACGTCTTGAACGTCTACTCGGGTTCAATGTCGTTCTTGGCTATGGGTATCAAGCTCAAGTCGCACCACCTCCGCGCCGTCACCGCCGTCGTTTTTGGTATCGGTGGCTTCGCCTTGGCGCACTGGGCAATGGGCAACCCAGCGAACAACTTGGAGAACTTCCTCCTCGTGATGTCGTACTGGATTGGACCATGGCTTGGTGTTGTCGCCGCTGACAAGTTGATCCGTCGCGGTCGTTCAGTGAAGCACTTGCTCTTCGTGAGCCGTGAGAACTTCGCTGGCCCATTGGCGTTCGTAGTCAGCGTTGCCGTTTCGATGTACTACTTCTCTAACCAGACTTGGTACACCGGCGCGTACGTCAAGACGCACCCACACATCGGTGACATCGGCTTTGCCGTTGGCTTCGTAGTGGCGTTCGTTATTTACTACCTGCTCTTCCCAGTCGGCGCGCGCCACGAGCGTGCGAGCCAGGCTGCAGTAGAGGCTCAGCAGTAAGTACTGCATTTAAAAACGCCCGGGCACTTCGGTGCCCGGGCGTTTTGCAATTCTGGGGAGTGAAGCACACAGGGACGCAGCATGTTTCTGAAATCTCGGTAATAATTTTCTTTGTGAGCACTTTGTCTATTACAGAAGCCCGAGCACGGCTTTCTACGCTGGTTAATGCAGCGAATTCAACGCACGAGCGATTCGAGATCACCGATGACGGTCGTCGCGTTGCAGTGTTACTGGGTGTTGACGATTACGACTCCCTGATTGCAACGTTGGATGTCCTATCGGATCCACGGGCGCTTTCGGATCACCGTGTCGGTGCCGAACAAGCAATGCGTGGCGACGTCTTGGAGTTAGAGAGCCTTCATAACTTGATGCGCGAGGCCGGTCGAGCCGTTGGACCTTGCTAATCACGTCGACTGAGTTGCCAATTGGCACTTCGCCTATCGACCATAAGTTCCGGCATTGAGGCGGCGGGGCACCTCGGCCCAATGGTGCGGGTGGAGGGATTCGAACCCCCGACACCTGGTTCCGGAAACCAGTGCTCTATCCCCTGAGCTACACCCGCTAGGGATACATCAGCGTAGTTGGCGATTGGTCATCATTTGAAAGTACAACTCTCCTAGGCTCGACCCATGGCCGAATCCATTCATCTCGACCTCTTTCCCGAGGGAACCCAACTGCTCGACGAAGACATTGTCGTGGGCGGGGTCTCGCTGCGGTCGATTGCTGAAACCTACGGCACCCCTGTTTTTGTCTACGACGAGACGGCTCTTCGGGACCGTGCTCGTGAAGCCGCTAAGAATTTCGACGACGGGACGGCCTTTGCCTCGAAGTCCTTTCTCTGTGGGGCAATGGCCAAACTGGCGCACGAAGAAGGTCTCTGCATCGATGTAGCGACGGCCGGAGAGCTGGACATTGTGCTGCGCGCTGGCGTGCCGGCGTCACGCATCATTCTCCACGGCAACAACAAGTCCGAGGTCGAACTGGCCCGGGCGATTGAATCTGGAGTGCGACGCATTGTCGTGGACAGTTTTGATGAGATCGAACGGTTGGCCTCGATGGTGCCGGCCGACGGTGACGTGGCCTGCATGATTCGCGTCACCCCCGGCATTGAGGCGCACACGCACGAGTTCGTGAAGACCGGGCAAGAGGACACCAAGTTTGGGTTCTCCCTCGCGAGCGGTGACGCCCAACGGGCCATCGATGCACTCCGTGCGATTCCTGGCGTCAACTTCGTCGGTCTTCACACGCACATCGGTTCACAGATCTACGACTTCGCCGCCTTTGGCGAAACGGTGCGCGTATTGGCCCCGCTCGTCGCGGCCAACGGCGTGCGGGAGCTGTGCGTCGGCGGGGGATTGGGCGTGGCCTACGTGGCCGGCGAGCCCACCATCACGATCACCGAGTGGGCCAAGGCCGTTCGCGAGGCCGTTCGCGGGGTCAGCATGGATATTGATCTACTGACAACGGAACCGGGCCGTTCGATTGTGGCCCGTGCCGGCATGACGATTTATTCGGTGGGCACGCGCAAGGTTGCGGCCGGCCGTAACTACTTGGCCGTGGACGGAGGGATGAGCGACAACCCCCGCCCCGTGCTCTACGGCTCGGGCTACGAGGCCGTTATGGTGAAGAACCCCCTCGCCGAGCGTGACGGCACCTTTCGAATTGTCGGTAAACACTGTGAAACCGGAGACTTTCTCATCGACGCGGCCGCCCTGCCGGAGTCGATTGCGCCTGGGGATTTGATCGTGACCCCGGTCACTGGGGCCTACGGCTACTCGATGGCCTCGAACTACAACCGCGTTCCCCGCCCACCAGTCGTTTTTGTCTCCAACGGCACCGCTCGCCTGGTCTTGCGCCGTGAAACCCTTGACGATTTGGCACGTCTCGAGGCCTAATCGCCGTCTCATAGATTTTGCGAGGCCCTCAATCAATTAGCCTTTACCTATGGAACGGGTAGTAGTGCGCGTTGGCGTCATTGGTGCAGGCAACGTGGGCTCCGCGTTGGTGGCCATGCTGCTCGATGAATCTCGTTTCCCCGCCCTTATCGAGGCCGTTGGGGCACCCTTGCGTTTGGTCGCGGTCGCCGTGCGTGACACCAACAAGCCGCACCCCGGAGTCCCCGCTGAACTCCTGACTTCGGACGCCCTCAGCGTCGCCACCCGGGACGATGTCGATCTCCTCGTGGAACTGGCCGGTGGCGTCGACGACGCCTACCGCTACGTCCGCGCCGCCCTCGAATCGGGCAAGAGTGTCGTCACCGCCAACAAGGCGTTAATTGCCGCCAAGGGCACCGAGCTCGAAGCAATCGCCCGGGCCAAGAACGTTGACTTGATTTTTGAAGCGGCCGTCGGTGGTGGCATCCCCATCCTGCGCGCGCTCCGCACGTCGTTGGTGGGCGAGAAGATCCACCGCGTCATGGGCATCGTGAACGGCACTACCAACTTCATCCTCTCGGCCATGGCCAGTGACGGTGCCCAGTACGGCGACGTGTTAGCCGAAGCCCAGCGCCTCGGCTACGCCGAAGCGGACCCCACGGCCGACGTCGAAGGCTTTGACGCCGCGGCCAAGGTCACCATTCTTTCCTCCCTCAGTTTTGGAACCTCGCTCGAAGGTGTCGCCATTGCCCGTGAGGGTATTTCGAAGATCACCGCCGACGACGTGGCCTTCGCCAAACGTCATCACTTCGTGATCAAGCTCGTTGGTGTGGCCGAGCGAGTCGGGGAGTACGGCATTTCGATGCGCGTTCATCCCGCGATGCTGCCCGAGGCACATCCTCTCGCCTCCATTAACGGTGCCTTTAACGCCGTCTTCGTCGAAGGGGCCAAAGCCGGTCCACTCATGATGATGGGCCAAGGTGCCGGTGGTGACCCCACTGCCTCGGCCGTGCTGGGCGACATCTTGGAGAGCGGACGTAACTGCATGTTGGGTCGCCGTTCGGCCACCCCGGACGTGGAAACGAATCTCACGATGGTGCCGCAGTCAGAGCTGCAGAGCTCCTTCTATCTCACGTTGGATGTATTGGACCGCCCCGGTGTGTTGGCGGCCGTCACCAAGGTCTTTGGCGACCACGGGGTCTCCATTCGCCTCTTGGAACAGAGTGGCATTGGCGACGAAGCCCGCCTGACGTTGGTGACGCACCTCGCGTTGGAGTCCGACATGGCCGCCACGTTGGAAGAACTACAGCAGGTCGAGACGGTGGATGCCATCGGCTCGTGTATTCGAATCTTGGGTGAGGACTAGTCATGAGCCAGTGGAAGGGTCTGCTGAATGAGTTCGGAGACTGGTTAGACCTCCGCGGGGT
>CALAYR010000147.1 GCA_937894805.1 uncultured Acidimicrobiaceae bacterium
CAGTCAATCTCAACAAAGGCATCAAATTGACGCTCTAGCCCCCACGCGAAGCCAGCCCGATAGGCGCTCCCTAAGCCACTCTTGCCCGTGCGCCTGAGAACTTCAATGTTGCCCAGCTCCGAGCCAACACGCTCAGCGGCATCCGCCGTCCCGTCAGGACTTCCATCATCCACAACGAGAATCTGCTCATCGGGAACTATCGAACGAATCGCACGGAGCATCCGTTCGATATTTTCGATTTCGTTATACGTGGGCAACACCACTAACGCCTTCATTTAAGCCAATCTAGTCGTATATGCAGGGCTCAGTGCTCTCAAATCACCATCATTTGTGCAACGCTATAGGGAGAATGTCAGAGGAAGCCAAACCTAAGCGCCGTTTCAAGGTTCCACGCCACGTGCGGCGAATACTGAGTGTCGGTGTCCTCATCTTCATTTTCGAATACCTGGTTCTCCCTCAGTTCGGTACGGCTAAGAAGTCTCTCCATCTGCTCAGCGATGTCAATCCCGTCCTCCTCGTCTTGGCCGTTTTGGTCGAGGCTGCGGCGATTGCTTCTTACTCTGAGTTGACAAGGACTGTGTTTACCCCTCACGCCCCCAAGCGTTTTGAAACCAACAGGATCAACCTCTCAACTCTGGCCTTGAGCCACGTGCTACCTGGCGGCACAGCTCCTGCCAGTGCGCTGTCTTACCGACTCTTCAGCGAAGCGGGCGTGCCCGCTTCAACCAATGCGTTTGGTCTTGCCGCCCAAGGTAGCGGTTCAGCTGTGGTGCTCAACATCATTTTCTGGATCGCACTCGTGATTTCAATTCCCTTGCGCGGTTTTAATCCCGCCTACGGATTTGCGGCTCTTGCTGGCGTATTTCTCATGCTCGCATTCTTCGGCACAATTGCCCTCCTAACCCGTGGACAACATCGGGCAGACGCGTGGCTTCGTGCAACGGTGGGTCGAATCCCCAGAGTTAACCCCGAGACAATTACACGACTCCTTACTCACGTGGCCGAACGAATCACCATGCTTACATCGAATCGAGCAATTCTTTGGACGTCTCTAGGTTGGGCGGCGGCCAATTGGCTTCTCGACGCAACCAGTCTTTGGATATTCGTCTACGCCTTTGGCTATGCCCTTTCCCCTATCGACCTGCTCGTGGCCTTTGGTCTCGCCAACGTCCTTGCCGTCGTACCAATTACTCCGGCCGGCCTCGGCCTAATCGAATTCATCTTGATTCCCACCATTGTGGGGTTCGGTGTTCCACAACAGGCGGCAACCTTGGCCGTGCTGGCGTATCGATTTGTCAACTTCTGGCTCCCCATCCCTATTGGAGGGGCTGCCTATCTCTCACTTGAATGGCGCAGAAGCAAACCACAAGCCGGCTAGCGATTGACTTCGATTGCCCTCTGACGCAGTTCAGCATGCACCGAGCGGTGATCGACAGAAACCACGCGTCGCCAACGTCGATCTGACCCTAATAGCCACGAATTCATGTCGTCGGCCAATGTCCGTTCAATGGCATCCACAATCGGCTCGCGAAGGATCGGATCTTCAATTGGCACCAGCACTTCAATGCGGCGCTCCAGGTTTCGCTCCATCAGGTCGGCTGATCCGATCAACAGAACAGAATCAGCAGAACGGGGATCACCAAAAATGAACACTCGCGAATGCTCGAGAAATTCACCAACCACGCTCTTAATCGAAATGTTCTCCGAGAGCCCAACCACCCCTGGTCGAAGAGAGCACAGTGTGCGAACAATCAGTCGAACTTGCACGCCGGCGGCACTGGCTCGGTAGAGGGCGTCAATTACCGTCGGATCAGTCAATCCATTGACCTTGATGGTGATTCGTCCGACGGAACCCCGTGTCGCCTGCTCGTCGATTAATCCGATGATTGTCGACTTAGCAGCCACCGGAGACACGACCAATTTTCGATAAGGGACATGATGCGAGAAACCAGTTAGGAAGTTGAACAATTCCCCGATGTCGTGCGTAATCGCCTCGTCATCAGTCAACAAACTGAAATCCTCGTAGATTCGAGCTGTCTTGGAGTTGTAGTTTCCGGTGCCCACGTGGGCATACCGGCGAATCTCACCATCCTCTCGGCGCAGTACAAGCGCCGTCTTGGAGTGGGTCTTGAGGCCCATTACGCCATACATAACGTGAACACCCGCATCTTCGAGGCTCTTGGCCCATTGGATATTGGCCGCCTCATCAAAACGAGCCTTGAGCTCCACGAGCGCGACGACCTGCTTACCGGCACCCGCCGCTCGGATGAGCGATGCGACAATTGGGGAATCCCCACTAGTTCGATACAGCGTCTGCTTGATACCAACAACGTCGGGATCGCTAGCAGCCTGTTCGATGAATTCCTCAATCGAATCGGCAAATGATTCGTAGGGGTGATGCAACAGCAGACTGCCTTCACGAATGACTTCAAAAATATTCCGAACTTCGCCTTCGCTAACCAGGCGTCGTGGTGTTATCGGAGACCACCGGGCGAGTTGCAGTTCAGGGCGACGGAGGCTGCATAGTTGCCATAGATCGCCCAGTCCAAGTGGCGTGTCAGTCACGTAAACGCGATCTGGCTCGAGCTCGAGCTGTTCCACCAACAAAGCCAGAAATTCTGGGCTCATTGCCCTCTGAATCTCAACGCGCAATGCTTTACCGAAACGCCTGCGGCGAAGCTCCATTTCCACTGCGACCAGCAGGTCGTCGGCCTCGTCGTCCTCGAGCGAAAGGTCGGCATTGCGAGTCACGCGAAAGAGGTCGGCGTGCCCTATCTCCATGCCTGGAAACAAGAAATCCAGATTGCCGATGATGATTTCCTCAATCATGCACCACTGCTGATTGCCAGTGAGCGGAATGAAACGAGGAAGCGATCCTGGAACTTTGATCCGTGCGGCCCGCTCTTCTCGAGTAATGGGGTCCGTGACTGCCACGGCAATATTTAGTGAGAGATTGGAAATCTGAGGGAATGGGTGAACGGGGTCTACGGCTAGTGGCGTTAGCACGGGATGGACATTCTTGAGAAAATATTCACGGAGTGAACTCTTCTCCTCGTCATCCAATGAGGAGTACGCCACAATCTCAATTCCGGCAGCCGCCAATTCAGGGAAAATACTACCCATGACAATGGTCTCAAGACGGTCCGTCAGGGTGAGTACGCGCTCTCGGACTGCTCGAAATTGCTCGAGAGGACGGAGTCCGTCTAGAGATGGAGTCGTCATTCCCGCTGCAATTTTGTCCTCGAGCGAGACCACTCGAACCTGAAAAAACTCATCCAGCATTTCCGCGTAAATCGCTACAAACTTGCTCCTCTCGAGCAGAGGTAGCGAAGGGTCATCAGCAAGGTCAAGGAGCCGCGAAGCGAACTCCAGACGGGATAATTCCCGACTCGAAAAGCGTTCGGCGCCAAAGCTCTCAAAACTCATTAACGTTCCATACCTTGCATAGTGCTCTACCGGATTCTAGAAGGGCGGTACGCTGGGCAATGTGACGTCCCTTCGAACTTCGAATGAACTTCTGGCTCCCGACGAAACGGCCAGTCGCCGCGGTGAACTTGGGCTGCTTCTTCTTGTGGATGTTCTGATTGGTGCGCTGTACGCACTGGCCTCCCTTGGAGCCAAGGGTCACATTCCCGCAAGCCTCATCGCCATTCTCGCCGCCATTATGGCGATGTCGGTGGGTGGTCACTTCGCGCTAAGGATCTTGGCACCTCGCTCAAACCAGCTGCTACTGCCATTGGCTTCGCTTTTGAACGGCATTGGGTACGTCGAAATAGCTCGGTGGAACCCAGCCAGGGCTCAGAACCAAGCAATCTGGTCGTTCTTGGCAATGGGTGGCTTGATTGGGACACTGTATTTCGTTAAACGAAGTCGAGATCTCGACCGATACCGATACATCACACTCCTTAGTGCAATCATCCTGATGATCCTCCCGCTCACCCCGGGTCTTGGCTTGTCGGTCAATGGTGCTCGACTTTGGATCGGCGTGGGTTCCTACACCTTTCAGCCGATTGAGATTTCCAAGATTCTGCTTGCACTGTTCTTCGCTTCATATTTCGCATCCAATAAGGAATTGCTCTCCAATACGACCAGAGTCATAGGCGGTCGCGCATTTATCGATCCGCGCATTCTCTTTCCCATTGTCGTTACTTGGGGTATCGCCCTTATGGTGCTGGGACTTGAGAATGACATCGGGTTTGCCTCGCTGCTCTTTGCACTCTTTCTCTCACTGCTTTGGATAACCACGGGTCGCATTGGCTATGTAGTAACGGGCCTTGGACTTCTAGTGACTGGCGGATTTGTAGCCTCGCAACTCTTCTACCAAGTCAATCAACGCTTTGCGGTTTGGCTGGACCCCTGGAATGCTCATTCGTATGATCACGGAGGACAGCAAATTATTCAGGGCTGGTTTTCCCTATCTGCTGGTGGGCTAACGGGAACCGGGGTTGGCTTAGGTCAAGCCGGACGCTGGGTTCCCGAAGTTACGTCCGACATGATCTACACGGCAATTGGCGAAGAGCTCGGACTCTTGGGTCTAGTTATCGTCTTGAGCGCAATCTTGTTGATTGTGGCTCAAGGGTTTTTCATCGCGCAGCGAAGTCAGAACGATTTTTCTCGCCTCGTGGCCGTGGGGCTCTCAACGATTATTGGATTCCAGGCGTTCTTTATCTGTGCCGGGATCCTTCGAGTCCTTCCGCTAACCGGAATCACGCTCCCCTTCGTAGCGTACGGTGGTAGTTCGCTTTTGG